>JAUXFZ010000004.1 GCA_030622585.1 Myxococcales bacterium | reverse complement strand
GACGCCCCGGATTTCGTAGTCCAGGGGAATATCGCGATGGCGGACGTACCCGATCTCACGCCGCCCATACGAGAGCGCGTCGTGATCAGCGTCGTCAACATCGCCGAGGAGTCGACCTTTAAGAACGCGCCACACTTCGAGCGTGTCGGTAACGCAACGCGCTACCGCAACGCGCCCAAATACCTGAACCTCTTCGTGCTCTTCAGCGCGAATTACGCCAACTATGAGATTGCTCTTCGGCGCCTCTCCCAAGTCGCCATGTTTTTCCAGGGAAAGCAAGTATTCACGCTTCAGGACAGCCCGCACCCGTCGACAGTGGACGACCCGATCGGGGAGATGCGGCTCGTCATGGAGCTCTTCGCCCTCACTTTCGAGCAAGTGAACTACCTCTGGGCAAGCCTCGGCGGCAAGCAGATGCCCTTCGTGATGTACAAGGTGCGGCTCGTTGGCGTTCAGGCCGATCGTACGACCCGAGAAGCGCCGGTCATCGAGGAGATAGCGGCTGGCGAGACGGCCGTCTGACGCCATGGCATTCCGTATCCATTACAGTCCTCTGTGCGTCGTCTCGATCCGACACGGCTTCCACCTCAACAAGGGATTCGAGGAATTCGACGATCTTGCGGAGGAGGAAAAGCAAAGAAAGCTCTCCAGCTTCGACATCTTCGACGATTTGCGCTTGGAAGTTCCGGACGACACGACGCGGATGCTGGCCGGGCTGGGATTGCTGCTCAAGCCCACGCCGACCGGCTTCATTGTCGGATCGGCGGTCGAGGAGTCCGCGCCCGGAGTCTTCGTTCCCCGTCGCATTCCCGGTCGCGCCTATCGCCTGCGCTTCGCATTGCGCGCGCGTGCGCCATTCTTTTGGGATTACACCAATCTGCATCTCGGTCCCAGCGATCGCGCGATCTACTACCTAAGCAACCGCGCCGGGGAACTCGATGGGAGTTTTCCATTCCTTTCAGTTCCCCCGCAGGTGTACGCAGCCGGCACGGTCTATAGAGCGGGTGACGTCGTGCGCGCGTCGGATGAATCCGTGGAGCGCTTTCTCGCCATCCGCACCGGTGCCCACGAAACGCCCACTAATGACGACCCAAACTGGCTCAAGATTGGCCGGCGCAACTACGTTAATACAGCCGACCGCGCGGCGCTCCATTCACCGATCTTTACGTTCCGGTTCCCCCCGGACACGGTGACGATGGCCTTCGTAGACCTCGTTGCACTGGATGAGACGGTCTACCAGGTCGGCAGCACCGCTGCGCCAGCCGGGGAAACACTCGAGGAGTTCAGGATTGACGCACGTGCCGTACCGCCCGGCCAGTACCTGCTGCAGGTGAACGGGCTCGATATTTCTGGCAATGGATTCAATCACTTCGAGAACGTCTACATCGACGCAGAGCTCTCCGCGATCGGCGCGTTTGCGATCATCGAGCTCTTCCACGAGCCCGGTGAAACGCTCGGCGACTTCCGCCTCTACGACGAAACCGCCGACTTCAGGCTTCGGGAGCCGGAATTTATGGTTCACCTGTTGAACCGTCACACCTTCTGGCGCTACCACTTCCCCGATCCACCAGATCACGGAACGGATCTTGGCGATCTAGAGCAGGTTGGGGATCAGTTCGTCACGAAGCGCGTAATGCCACTGACGCGAGGTGTCGAACGCGTAAAGTTTGGCGGCGAGACGCTCTTACCCAATCCGCCCGGCGGTCCCATCGTTCCCGAGGCCGACCGGGTGTACTCAGACATCTACGTCCACACCAATTAGGAGTCAGCACTGATGGCCACTGCCTACAAAACACCCGGCGTTTACGTTGAGGAAATCTCCAAGTTTCCTCCATCGGTAGCAGCCGTGAGCACCGCCATTCCAGCCTTCATCGGATACACCGAAAAGGCATTGAAGGACGGTGAGACTCTGACGAATCGCCCGACGCGCATTAGCTCGCTGCTCGAGTACGAGCAGTTCTTCGGCGGTGCGCAGCCCGAAACCGGCATCGAGGTGACGATCGAGGAAACACAGGATGCGCAAGGCAATACCACCGAAGAGACGATTAGCGCTGCCTTCGCCGCTGGCGCGAATCCGTCGCTCCACGTTATGTACTACTCGCTGCAAGCCTATTTCTCCAATGGCGGAGGGCCTTGCTACATCGTTTCCGTGGGAGGCTTTGGCGCCGTGTCGCTCGCCGAGCTGCAAACTGGATTGACCGCTCTCGAGAACGAAGACGAGCCGACGCTCATCGTCTTCCCGGAAGCCCAGGCCGGACTCTCCGATGCGGATCAGTTCACACTGATCAATGACGCCCTCGCGCAGTGCGAAAAGCTCCAGGATCGATTTGTGATTGCGGATCTGCACGACAGCGGCGAGAGCTTCACGACGAGCGGTGATGTCAGCGGCGCGTCCACCACTTTCCGAAACGGTGTCACGAGTTCATCGGTGCGATACGGCGCGGTCTACTTTCCGAATATCCGTACGGTTTTTGACTACAACTACGCCGACAGCGGCGTAAGCATCGCGCACAACGTCAACGGGAATGCCGGTACGGGTACTCACGACGGCGTGACCCTCGACACACTCGAGACCACCCAGGGCGCGCTTTTCAACCGTATCAAATCGGCCGTCGGGGCCTTTCCAGTGACAATCCCACCGAGCGGTGCGATCGCCGGTGTTTACGCTCGTGTCGGCGATGCGCGCGGGGTGTGGAAGGCACCGGCGAATGTGGGTCTCAACGCAGTGCCCGCCTTGACCTTCAAGGTCACCGACGAGATTCAAGAGAACTTGAACGTCGACACGACTGCCGGGAAGAGTATCAACGCCATTCGCGCTTTCACGGGCAGGGGCATCCTCGTCTGGGGCGCGCGAACGCTCGACGGTAACAGCAACGAGTGGCGCTACATTTCGGTGCGGCGCTTCTTCAATATGGTCGAGGAATCGACGAAGAAGGCCAGCGGCAGGTTCGTGTTCGAGCCGAACGATGCAAACACCTGGGTCAAGGTGCGTGCGATGATCGAGAACTTCCTGCTTCTGCAGTGGAGAGCCGGCGCTCTCGCCGGTGCAAAGCCCGAGCACGCGTTCTACGTCAAAATCGGCTTGGGCGAAACGATGACCGCGCTCGATATTCTCGAGGGCCGAATGAACGTCGAAATCGGCATGGCCGTCGTCCGTCCCGCCGAGTTTATCATCTTGAAATTCTCCCACAAGATGCAGGAATCCTGACTTACTCAAAAACCAACCGGATAGAGAGAAACCGATATGGCAGACAATTACCCACTATCCAAGTTCCATTTTCAGGTGGAATGGGCCGGTACGAAGATTGGCTTTACCGAGGTGTCCGGCTTGGATGTCGAAACCGAGGCCATCGAGTACCGTCACGGCGCAAGCCCCGAATACCACAAGACGAAGATGCCCGGTATGCAAAAGTACAGCGACATCACGCTGAAGCGTGGCAGTTTCGCTGGCGACAACGAGTTCTACGACTGGTGGAATACGGTTGCCCTCAACACGATCGATCGGCGCGATCTGACGATCAGCTTGCTCAACGAGTCGCATGAGCCCGTGGTCGTCTGGAAGGTCAAGAACGCCTGGGCGAAGAAGGTCCAGTCGACAGACCTGAAGTCCGACGGGAACGAGGTGGCCATCGAGTCGCTAGAGCTCGCCCACGAAGGGCTGACCATCCAGAACGACTAAACATGGCTGACTACTACCCACCCGCGAGCTTCCATTTCCGTGTCGAGTTTCTCGACATCGACACGGTCGACAACGACGTCCTGTTTCAGTCCGTCTCCGGGCTCTCGGCGTCGATCGAAACCGAGAATGTCAAAGAAGGCGGCGAAAATCGGTTCACGCACGTGCTTCCGGTTCGCAGCCAGTACTCGGATTTGGTGCTCAAGCGCGGGGTGCTCAAGGACTCCGGCATCATCCGGTGGTGTCGCGATGCGCTCGAGGCATTCACCTTCCAGCCTTCCGACGTGCTCGTGCACCTTTTGAACGATGTGCATGAGCCGCTCGTTACGTGGAACCTTGTGCACGCCTGGCCCAAGAAGTGGTCCGCTGCCGACTTGGATGCAGAGAAGAACGCGGTACTGGTCGAGACGCTGGAGCTGAGCTATAACTTCTTCACTGTCAACCATTCCGCCCCGAGTTGAGCCCGATAGCATGGCCGTCGAGATCCGCGAGCTTCACATCAAGGCAGTCGTCGGAAGCGATTCGCAGGACAATCGGTCTTCTCGCCCGCAGCGGGGGGTCGACAATGAGGAGGAACGGGAAGCGTTGATCGCCCTGTGCGTCGAGCGCGTCTTGGAGATTCTCGAGAAAGAGGAAGAACGATGACGTAGCTATAGCTTGCCGAGAACGACATGCCTCACCGAACTGTTTTTTCTGAGCCCTTTCGATATGGACCAGCACGCCAAGAAACTGACCATATACGCGTATGCGGATAAACGTCTCGAGCAGAAGACGGACGAGTTCGTGCTCCCGATCAATCCTGAGCAATATGCGCAGACGTTCAAGGTCGAATACGACGTACAGCCGTCGCAGGGCGCACAGGGTGCCGAGGGGCGCTTCAAATCCTCTGCGCCGGAGGAACTCCAGCTCGACTTCATCTTCGACGGCACCGATACGGTCTATGGATACGCGCAAGCGGGGCAGAGCGTTCCGCAGCAGATCGAGGCGTTCCGAAACGTCGTCTACGATCTCCAGGGCGAGATCCACCAGCCGCGCTACCTGAAGCTCGTCTGGAAGGACTTCACGTTCGATTGCGTCCTGACCGAGCTCAAGATCACCTTCACCCTATTCGACGCAGAAGGCATGCCGCTTCGCGCAACGGTGAGCTGCACGTTCCTCAACTACAAGGAGACCGAACGACGTGTCCGCGAGGAAGGCAAGAGCTCCCCCGACTTAACGCACACGCGTTTGCTCAAGGATGAGGACAACCTATCATTGCTGACCCACGAGATCTACGGGGCGCCCGACGTCTACCTCGAGGTGGCTCTTGCGAATGACCTGACGAACTTCCGTAGTCTTTGCACGGGCACGACGCTCGTCTTCCCACCGCTCGCCAAGTCTGAATCATGAACGACGATCGCATCATTCCGACCAACGGACAGGCGAGCGCCGTCACACACACGCTCTTGGTGGACGGCAACGAGATCCCCCCCACGGTGGAGGTGCTCTCCATCGTCACCGAGAAGGAGGCGAACCGCATACCTTGCGCGCGGCTGAGTCTTCGCGATGGAGACGCGGCCGCCGAGGATTTCCCCCTCAGCAACGGCGCAGAATTCGCACCAGGCAAAGAGCTCGAGATCAAAGCCGGCTATGCGTCTGACGAGACGACGATCTTCAAGGGCATCATCATCAAGCACGGCATCAAGGTGCGCGGGCGGGGGAGTTTCGCACTGGTGGTCGAGTGCCGTGATGCGGCGGTGAAGATGACCGTAGGGCGAAAAAGCCGCTACTTCGTCGACAAGACCGACAGCGCAGTCATGGAGGAGATCATCGGCGAATACGGGTTGAGGGCCGACGTTGCGCCGACCGAGGTGACCCACCCTGATATCGTCCAGTATCACGTGAGCGATTGGGATTACCTGATTTCGCGCGCCGAGGCCAACGGGCTGCTGGCGATCGTTGGCGACGGCACGGTATCCGTGCAAGCGCCCCGGCTCGACGGCTCGGCCGATCTCTCGATCCGGTTTGGTGACACGATCTACGAATTTGATGCGGAGATCGATGCTCGGCGCCAGTACCAATCGGTTCGCGCCTACGCGTGGGACCACAGTGCCCAACGGGTGATGCAAAAGGATGGCAGCGCGCCCTCACCGTCCAGCGCGCAAGGCAATCTCTCAGAGTCGGACCTGGCCGCGACCGTTGGATTGGACGAGCTCGCGTTGCGCCATACAGGGCGCCTCGACGGTCAAGAGATGAAAGTGTGGGCCGATGCGCAGCTCGTTCGCAGCAGTCTCGCGAAGATTGTCGGACGCGCGAAGATCCGCGGCCTTGCGGCGGTCAAGCCGGGACAGCTCGTCGAGGTCAACGGTGTGGGCGAGCGTTTCAGCGGTACGGCATTCGTCGCTGCCGTCCGTCACGAGATCGTCCGCGGCGCGTGGTACACCGACGTCCAGTTCGGCCTACGCCCCAATTGGTTCGCGCGCCGCAAGGACATCGTGGATGTTGCCGCGGCGGGTCTCGTACCCGCCGTCCACGGCCTGCACATCGGCATCGCAACCAAGCTCGAAGGCGACCCCGACGGCGAAGATCGCATTCAAGTGCGACTTCCGCTTGTCGATCCACAAGCCGACGGCATCTGGGCGCGTTGGCTCTGTCCTGACGCAGGTGCCGATCGCGGCGTTTTCTTCCGCCCAGAGATTGGCGACGAGCTGATCGTGGGCTTCCTCGATCAGGATCCGCGCGATCCTGTGGTCTTGGGTATGGTCCACAGCAGCCAGCGCGCCGCGCCCATCCCGCTCAGCGACGACAACCACGAGAAGGCGATCGTCACGCGCAGCAAGATGCGTTTACACTTTGACGACGACAAGATAATTGTCACCGTTGAGACGCCGGGGGGGAACACGGTGGTGCTGAGCGACGACGAGCAGTCGATCAAGCTCGAGGATCAACACGGCAATAGCGTGACCTTGAACAGCGACGGTATCACGCTCGACGGCTCGAAGATCATGCTCAAGGCGCAGCAAGAGGTCACGATTGAAGCCGGCACCGATTTAAAGGCAAAGAGCGGCACGAATACGCAAATCAAGGCGGGCGCCCAGCTTCAGGTCGAGGGGAGCGCTGGTGCAGAATTGAAGACGTCTGCGATTGCGACCATTCAAGGCTCACTCGTGAAGATCAACTGAAAAGGAGGAATCAGATGCCGCCCGCAGCGCGAATCACGGACATGCACGTGTGCCCGATGGTGACAGGTGTCGTCCCGCACGTCGGTGGTCCCGTTCTACCGCCCGGTGCGCCGACGGTACTCATCAATGGTCTGCCGGCGGCGACAATCAGCACGATGTGTACCTGCGTTGGTCCGCCAGACACGATCATTATGGGATCTGCCACCGTTCTCATTGGTGGTATGCCCGCCGCGCGCCTCGGCGATTCGACGGCGCACGGAGGCAGCATTGTCGTCGGCTCGCCGACGGTGATAATCGGAGGCTGAGCGCATGGCGGAAACACCCTCTTTTCTCGGTCGCGGTTGGGGCTTTCCGCCGACCTTCCTTCGGCCGAGCGGTCAGGATGGCAGCGGGAGATGTCGTGCGTGCCCCGGCCGCGTCGAGATGGTCGAAGACCAGGTCGACATCAGTCAGAGCCTTACGATCGTTTTCAATACCGCGCTCGGCGAGCGCGTCATGCAACCGCGCTACGGCTGTGACCTGAAAAACCAGGTTTTCGAGCCAATGAACGCAGCCGTTCTGACATTCATCGAGGATCTCCTGCGCACTGCGATCATCTATCACGAGCCGCGCATCGAGACCGAGCGGCTGTCCGTGACGCCCGATCAGCTCGAAGGTCAGTTACACATACAGATCCACTATCGCATTCGTGGCACGAACAGCCGTTTCAACTTCGTCTACGACTTCTACTTGAACGAAACGGGTCAGCAACCCTGAATCGGTACTACGATTGATGATGCAGTGTTTTGACAAACGCAACCGACTGCAGCGCGGCGGCACCAGCCAGGCGCAGCGCCGCCTCGCCGCGTTGGATCCGGCATCCGCACCCGTCGACGAACGCGGGGTCGAGGACTTTCTCGCGTTCGCCCTGCGCTTCTCGCAGCACGTCGTCCACTTCGATACGGTCGGACGGAAGGGAACCTGGGAGCCGTTCTTCGCGTGCGATGCGAGCGCGATCATTGCGGCGATCGAGAAGGAAAACCCGCAACCGATTCGCAACGCCGTGCGAGCGACCCTCGCCGGTCCAGCCGAGCCCGAATCGCTGGTGCGTCTCTTCGAGCTTCTCGGCGATCTCGCCCAAAGGCTTGAGGATTGGCTGCAGGGTGTTGGTACGGCGACAGATTATCGCAACCAGATCAGAAAGCGTATCCGTGCCAACCTCACGATGACTTTGTGCCGACTTGTCAAGTTCAACCTCGCAGCGGTGGATCGCTTCGCCGTCGCGGCCGAGCTGGATTTCGCACATTTCTCCGATGCGTGGGCGCTAGACCTTTGCGAGGCGACCCCCGACAACAGTCTCTTCGGGGACTCCGATGCCGTCGACGAGCAGATCGTCACTGCGATGGGGCAGCTCGAAACATTATTCGTCCCGCTCTACAACGTGTTCTTGGAGGTGATTGGTCTCGCCCCGCTATACTTCGACGAGGATCTCGCCGGTCGCAAGGATCACGAACCGCACTTCGCGCTCTTCGTTGCTTTCCTGCGCCTCTACCTTGTCGTGCGCGACGATGCCAACAACCTGACGCAACGCCACCTCGACTTTTTCTATGAGAAGGTTCTCGGCATCGAGAAGCGTGCGGCGGAGCCCGATCATCTGCACGTGCTCGTCGAGCTTTCGCGTCAGGTGAAGGATGACCATCTGCTCGTCGCGGGGACGGAACTCGACGCTGGAAAGGACGAGACAGGGGTGCCGTTACTGTACGCAGCAGATGAGGATCTGGTCGCCAGTAAGGCGCAGGTCGAGAGCTTCAAGACGGTCTTCGTCGAGTACGACCGGGAGGCGCCGGGTTTCCCGGATGAGCGACTCATCGAGAATGTCACCGCCGCACCGATCGCCAACTCTCAGGACGGGCTCGGTGCCGAGATCGAAGATACCGAGCGACCGTCCTGGAAGACACTCGGGAGCGCGCCGATGCCGGGCGCGACATTGGGCTTCGCATTGGCTTCGCGTTCCCTGCTGCTCGCCGAGGGGACTCGAACGATCACGCTCGAGCTCCATGTGGAGAACTTGCCGGAGGACCTCACGGAGGCTTCTATCGCCAACGGCTTCGAGGTGCTGCTGAGCGGCGAGAAAGGATGGATCGCTCCCGACAGCACAAACGTCAAGCCGCAAAACGTGACCGCGGAGACAGAGGGGGATTCTGTCGTCCGGAGCGGTACGCTCAAGCTCGTGGTGATACTCGAGAAGACCTCCGATGCCGTGACCTATGCAGACGCCGAGGCGTTGGGTGAGGACTTCGGAACTACGCTTCCCGTTCTCAAGGTGACGCTGCATCACCCAACGGCGAACGAGGCCATCACCTACGCGTATCAGTTGCTGAAGGATCTGACGCTTCAGAAGGTAACGCTGAGCACGAACGTGATCGGAATGACTAACATTATCGTGCAAAATGACGACTTCGCCATGGACCCGAGCAAGCCCTTCGTGCCGTTCGGGTCGGTGCCGCGTGTGAGGTCGAGCTTCTACGTCGGCAGCCAGGAGGCATTCCAGAAGAAGCTGACGAACCTGACGTTGCACGGGACCTGGGACGGACTTCCCGACGAGCCGTTTTCGACCTATTACGAGGCGTACGATGTCGCGTCGACCGAGCTCGCGCTGTCGATGTTCACGGTGGAGTCGAGCGTTCTGCAAGATGGTGAATGGAGCGAGTCGTCGATTGGCGACCGGCAGCTTTTCAGGGATGGTGGGGGAGGCAAGCCGGATGCCTATCAGGAGCTCGTGTATGCGAATTTCAATGGCCAGGAGCCACGCGTCATCGACGAACTCACAGAGTGGACACCGGCGACGCGCCACGGCTTCCTGCGTCTGACGCTCAGTGGGCAGACCTTCCTTCATGACGACTATGTCAACGTCATGACGCTTCAGGCGCTTGCGACGGCGCGCTTGCCCGATTGCACGGCCGGCGCGCGCTATCGTGAGTTCCCAAGTGGAGGTAACGTCCCTGTTGTCAGGACTGTTGCGTCATGTCCCTTCATTCCGAGCACGTCCTCCTATCAAGCGCTCATACCCAACACACCATACACGCCGACCATCAAGGCGTTTACCCTCGACTACGAAGCATCCATCGACACCGAATCCACACCCGAGGAGTTCGAGCTTTTCCACATCGAGCCTTTCGGTAAGCAAAACGTGGCGGTGCCGGCCGGAGATCAACAGCCGTATCTGCTGCCTCAGTACGATCACGAAGGGACACTCTACCTGGGCGTGTGCAATCTCAAGCCGCGGCAGAGCTTGGCGATCCTGTTCCAGGTCGCCGAAGCCACGGCCGACACAGATGTCGCTAAGCCCAAAGTATATTGGGCTTATCTCGCGAACGACGATTGGATCGATTTCGAGGAGCACGAGATCACCGGTGACACGACGCGGGGTCTGATCACCTCGGGCGTCGTCAATTTCAGCATTCCTCGCGGCATCACCTCGGAGAACACGCGCTTGCCGAGCGGCGTGTACTGGATACGCGCGCACGTTGACGTCGACGCCGGGGGGGTCAGCGAGCTCATCAACGCACATGGGCAAGCGGTTCGAGCGACATTCGTCGACCAGGGCAACGATCCTAAGCACCTCGAAGCACCGTTGGAGGCCGGCAAGGTGGGCGGGCTGGTGCGCGACGATGTGGGGATCGCCGGCATCGAGCAGCCCTACGACAGCTTCGGCGCGCGCCCCGCTGAAACCGGCCTCGCCTTTTATACGCGCGTGGCGGAGCACCTGCGCCACAAGGGCCGGGCGATCACGCTCTTCGACTACGAGCGCCTCGTCCTGGAGAGCTTTCCGAGCATCTACAAGGTCAAGTGCATTAATCACACGGACGGCGAGCATGCCCTCTCTCCCGGGCATGTGTTGATCGCTGTCATTCCCGACTTCACGCAGCTCATGGCCATTGACCGCCGCAGGCCCAAAGTCACGCTCGACGACCTCGATGAGATCGCGGTGTTCCTTCAAGCGATCAGTTGCCCCTTCGTGCGCAACGATCGGGGCGATGGTCGCCTGCGTCTGCACGTCTTGAACCCGATCTACGAAGAGGTGCGCGTGGGGTTCAACGTACGCTTCCAGCCGGACGTGAGCGCCGTGAGCTTCTATGGACGCGAACTCAATGATGCGATCAATCGTTTCTTGTCCCCTTGGGCTTTCACGGATGGCGCGGACATCTCTTTCGGAGGAAAGGTCTACAAGTCTTCCATTCTCAACTTTGTCGAACAGCAGCCCTATGTCGACTACGTGACCGACTTCGTCATGACGCACCGCGGGGGCACCGAAGACCTCGACGCCATTGAGGCGGATACGCCGCGGAGCATCTTGGTTCCGGCCGAGACGCACGACATCCAGCCGTTGCCTGGACGACTTTGCCCCGTGAAACAGCCAATACCACCCAGGGACGAGGTCGGACACTTGACAGTCAACCACGACTTCGAGGTCGCACCGATGAAGGAGACACCATGATGTTAAAGAGTCGAACCGAGCTCGAAGCAAACTTCAAGAATGGGATGCGCCCTTCGCAAACGCACTTCGCGGAGCTCATTACGTCAACGCTGAACAAGCGCGACGATCAGTTCCTCGGCCGATGGAAGGCCGGAACCACATACCGCACCGGCGACATCGTCGTCTACGAGAGAGCGCTCTGGGAGATGACGGACGACGGTCTCGGAAACGAGCAGGAGATCTGCTCGCACGAGCCGCCGGACACAGCTAGCAAAGATTGGCGCTCGCTCGTCATTCCCGTCGAAGACAGCGACTGGTTCCTCGTCGATATCGAGTCGGAAACACCACCGCCCGAGGAAGTAGAACAGGGGGCAGAGGATTCCCTGCCGGCGACGATGCACGCGAACCCGCGCGTCGTGCGCGTCGGTATCGGCACCGATGCGCCGATCGCCTATCTGGATGTTCTCGACGAAGATCGGGGCCGCCTGCTCTTCGACGGCTGTGAACGCCCCGGGCCGGTGCTGCGTCTAGTCCGCCTCGATTCTGAGGAGGCGCAGCACTATCTCGCCGCATGGGTCGAACGGTGTGCATCGCTCGTGACCGACGCACCGGAGGGATTCACCTTTCACGGTGGCGAACCGCACGAGGAGTTTTGCGAACGATCCGATGGCGAGAAGGGACCTCCGCTGGTCGCCATCAAGCTTGACGGTCGGGTCGGCGTCGGTACCGAAGAACCACGTGCGCGCCTCGAGGTGACCAACAAGAAGAGCGGACGTTTTCTCTTCAACCTCGATCGCAAGGTCAATCCCGCACTTGGCATCGTCAACTTGCGTCCCGGCTGCCGCGAGAACTACCTCGCAACCGGTGTCGACAATGATGTCGCCGCGTTCGTGACCGATTCCGACCGCGGCTTCGTGTTCCGCGCGGGCGGTGAATCTGGAACAGACGATCACGAGATCGACATCAATCAAGGCAGGGAACTCTTTTGGATCCTACCGCACGGAAAAGGCCAGCTCGGCGTCGGCCGATATCCCGATGACTACCAACTCGACGTCAACGGTCTCGCACGCTCCTTCGGGTTCTACGTCGATACCGACCGAAAGAACCTCACTGCAGTGGAACCCCTTTGCCAAGTACTCGACAAACTCTGCGAGCTTCGTCCGGTCACCTTCGAGTGGGACGCGTCGACTGAGCTGGAGGACCAGGGTACCAAGATCGGCCTCGTCGCCCACGAGGTGGAAGAAGTCTTTCCCGAGGCTGTTAAGACAAATAGCAACAACAAAAATCCCTTCAAAGCCATTGCCTACCACGCTCTCGTGCCCGTGCTCGTGAAGGCGGTACAGGAACAGAAATCGGCGGTCGATCGGATGCAATCGCGCCTCGACGAGCTCGAAAAACGCATCGCAGTGCTCGAGTCTCCCCCGGAACCGGACCTGTGATCAACCACTGAAAACGACGTATGACCGCGCCCCAGTCCATCTCGAAGACAAACGCATCGTTTCCGAAGTATCTAAGCTTTCAGAGCCTTCGCAAGCTGGGTATTGCGCATTGCCAGTCGCTCAGTAGCGATCTTTGGACGGATTTCAACCTGCACGATCCCGGATTGACGATTCTCGAGACGCTTTGCTACGCGCTGACCGACCTAGGCTATCGAACGAACTTCCCGATTGAGGATTTGGTGGCGCGCAGCCCTCAGCAAAAGAATTGCGGTGAGCCTGCGTCGACACCCGCAGCTGCTGCGTGCGGGAAGCCATTCGACGACAACTTCTTCACACCCGAGCAGATCCTGACCTGCAACCCCGTCACGATGCTCGATCTGCGGAAGCTCCTCATCGACATTCCCGGCGTGAAGAATGCGTGGCTCGAGCGCGCCGACGCGGCGGAAGTGAAGCTCTACTTGAACGAGAAGACGACTGCGCTCCAGTACGATGTCCCCGAGGATCTGGTTGGCGACGGTGCCGGCACCGCCAAGGCGACCGTCACGCCGGATGGGTTGTACGTCGTCTGCTTGGAGCTCGATGGCGACGAGGAGGCAGATGCCTGCGCCGTCGAATCGATTCCGGTGGATCGCATACTCAACGATGTGTGGACGCTCCTGCACAGTCACCGCAATCTCTGCGAAGACTTCATCGACGTCATCATCCTGGGCGACGAGGACATTGCGCTTTGTGCCGATATCGAGATCGACGCGGCGGCCAATCCGGAGGACGTGTTGTTGGCCATATACCAGAAGCTGGAGACGTTCCTCTCGCCCATGCTTACCTTCTACTCGCTTCAGGAGATGCTTGCGCGCGGCAAGCGCATCGAGGAGATCTATGCGGGGCGTCCTCTCACCCCGCTCGCGGCACTCGCCGATGAAAAAGGTAAGGCGGTCTGCAGCCACGGCTTTATCGATATCGACGAGTTGATCGCCACAGAGCGACGGACGCAGCTTCACACTTCCGATCTCTATCAAGTAATTATGGACGTGCCCGGAGTCCTCGCGGTTCGCAAGCTGCTGGCCGTCAACTACGTCAACGGCTTTCCACAAACGCGTGGCGAGAAGTGGTGCCTGAACCTGACACCCAAGCATCGCCAAAGGTTCGATCTAGAGCGCTCGCAAATAGAGTTCTTCAAAGGGCTCTTGCCGTTTTCCGCGGACAAGGATATCGTAGCGCAGCGATACAAAGAGGAGCGCGACGCGCGGACCAAGGCGCCCCTCGAAGCCTATCAGCTCGACCAGCCAGTGCCACAAGGAAGGTACCGCGACCTCCAGGACTATCGCTCTATCATCCACGAGTTCCCCCTCGTCTACGGTATCGGCGAAGGGGGTGTGCCGGAAAGCGCGACGGAGGAACGCAAGGCTCAAGCGCGCCAGCTTCGGGCGTATCTGCTCTTCTACGATCAAATCTTGGCGAACTTTCTCGCGCAGCTCGCCCATCTGCGCGAACTCTTCTCCATCTGCCCCGACAAAGAGCGAACCGGGAATCGCACATACTTCACACAGCTCCTTAGCGATATACCGCAGGTCAAAGATCTTCTTCAGAACTACAACGAGTGCGAGATCGAGGAGGAGTATCCGCCGATTCCAGAGAACTACCCGGATTACCTCGATTTCCTCGTCGAGGGCGAAGAAACCTATTACCAGCGTCGCAACCGATTCCTCGACCATCTGCTCGCGCGCTTCGCCGAGTCGTTCACCGACTACGTGCTGCTCATGTTCGACATCAATGGCAGCCGTAGCGACAAAGACCGGATTATTCGTGACAAGACCGGTTTTCTGAGCAGCTATCCCGAAACGAGCCGCAATCGCGGCAAGGGCTTCGACTACACCGATCCCGTCGTGTGGGACACGAACAATGTCTCCGGTCTCGAGAAACGCGTATCACGACTGCTAGGTCTCGGGAATCCTGACTGTCAAGAAACGCCAGAGCTGAGGGGGCGGGTAGGCAAACCGTTCTTGCGCCGCACGTTGAGCCACACCCGCGTCGTCGAGGTCGATGGCGCGTGGCATTGGAAGGTCGAGCTACCCGGTATCGGCGCTGGCGGCCATGTAACTCTGACGAGTCGACACGGTAGTTGCAGCAAGTCCGATGCACGCGTGGCTCTCGCCGAATTCCGTGTGCGAGCGAGAGACGAGCGCAATATTCGCCGACTGGCTTACGCGAATTTTCGTCATTTTGGGTTCGGCGTCCTCGCACCCGAGGAGAACAGCAAAGAACGTATCCTGTTCGCCGAGTATCTAGAGCTATATCCGCCGCACAGCGAAGCCACACCGGGCTCATCGAGAGATGAAGCGTTGGAAAAGATCAGGACGTACGTCGCCGAACATACCAGTACTTCGGGAGACCCGGTGTCCACGGAGCCGCCCGAGATCATGACAACGTACGACAAGGGATTGCATTACTTCACTGTCACGGTGTTTCCGGAGGATCTTCCTCCCAGCAAATTCACAGGATCCGCAGGGTATCTGTCAGCGGATCTCGCCCGCGAGGCCGCCGAGACTTTGCTAACACAGGCGGCACAAGAATCGGAGTACCACCTATTCACCCGCGACGGTTTCGATCACCACGGCTTCGCCGTGGTCGGACCCGACGAGGTCGTGCTCGCGGAGGTCGATCGGCCATGGCCTGATCCGGATACGCGTGACCTTTATCTCTACCGGCTCATCCAACTTGCGATCGGCGGTAGCGTCCGCTGTGAGCTCCAGCAGGAGACTGAGTGTCACTTCTATCAGCTTCTTGATGCGCACGGCGAGACCTTGTTGTTCGAGAGTGTTCGCGGCTATCCCGCGGAAGCCGAGGCGGACGCCTCTTTCGAGCTCGAATTTCTGCCGCGTGCTCGCGACGAAGGGAACTACCGTGATCTCGACGCAGAATCTGAGTTCGGGTTCGAGCTGTTGACCGGCCCCGGAGAAGAAATACTCGCAACGCATCCGCATCATTACGCGACAGCCGAAGAACGCGCGCTGCGCAAGCTTGCCATTCTCTACTATCTAAACCAGCCGGAGATCCACAGCAACGTTGACGGCGAGCCCGGCCGGTTCGGATTTGAACTGCGCGATATATCCGGCGAGGTGCTGTTAGAGAGCGCCGTCATCTACCTGACGGAGAACCAGGCAAACGCAGGGTACCGGGAGCTCCTCGAGCTCGCTCACCATCGTGCCTCGTACTGCCCGATCGACGACCACGATAACGATCGGCCGTACGGCTTCGAGCTGGTGGGCAGCGATGGCGAGCTGCTTGCTCGCCATCCCAAGATGTACGAGACCGCCATGGCGCGCGATTTGGCCATTGACGTTCTCATTCGGCTCTTCTGTCCGGTCGAGGACGTTCGCCACGAGGTGCAAGAACAAGACGATGCCTATGCTATCGCGCTGCTCGCCGAGGACGGCATGGAATTACTTGTCGGCACCAATACTTACGAGAGTAAGGAGGATGCGCTTTACGCACTCCGGGTCTTGCTCGACATGGCGCGGCAGCCCGAGCAATACGTCCTGATTGACGACGACGGCGCGTATGGGTTCGTGCTGAACGACGCCGCGAACGACGTCCTGGCAATTCACCCGGCGACCTACGCCCACGCAGTCGAGCGCGATCTCGCGCTACGCGGGATCGTCAGCTATGTCTGCCCGGCGTCAGTGACCTATTCCATCGACGGCGAGCCCGGCCAGTACCACTACTTCCTACTCGACCCGAGAGATAGTGAGCTCTTTCGGAGCATTGAGACCTATCACCAGGACTCTTCCACTCGTGACGCGCTCGAGGAGTTTCTCGACCTGGCGGCCGACGAGAGACGCTATTGCCGGATCGACAAAGAAGGCGTCTTCGGCTTCGAACTGCTGGGGGACGAGGGGGCCGTGGCGGAACACGGCGAGCGATACGCCACCGTTGAGGAGCGCGAGGCAGCGATCGCGATGATCATTGCGTACCTGAGCCGAATAAAGCCCCAGCATTGCACCGACAATCCAACCGGCGCGTTCCGATTCGAGTTGCGCGATGAAAGCGGCGAGGTCGCACTTTCCGGAATAAAGGTTCTCTCCAGCGTGGAGAATGCAAAGGTTACGTACAAAGAAGCCCGCGCGCTTGCGCGTGATAAGCAGCGCTACCGCCGCACCGATGATGGACCTTGCGGTTGTCCCTTCGGTTACGAGATCGTCGACGAAAACGGTGCCGTCGTCGCGGAGGATCCACGCCGCTACGCGAGTGCGAACGAACGCGACGAAACGATGAAGCGCGTGTATGCGCTCGTGCACGACGGCAGCACGATTCCCGACGTGGTCTGGCCTGAGTACGGATATGGATTCGGGCTTACCGACCACGCTGGGAATGTCATGCTCGAAAGTATCGAAACGTACGAAACGAGTGAAGAGGCGGAGGAAGCGTCGGAGAGTATTCGCAGCCTAGCTGTGGGCGCGAATAATTACGATCCCATTGATGAGGCCGAGGCGTTCTCCTTTCAGCTGAGCGACGGGGAACGCTGGCTAGCACGGCATCCCAGCCTATATGCAACGCAGCGCGAGCGTGACGCGGCGATCTACGCGACTCGATTCACGGCACGTTCGGGCGGCGCACCCATCGACATCGTTCAAAAAGACAAGTGCCGTTTTGCCTTTCAATACCTCGACGCCGACGCCGCAGTCGCGTTGCTCGGGACAGAGACAGCAGCGGACGAGGGTGGTGCGCTCGAGCTGCTGCTCGCTTCCTATGAGCGTGCGATCGAGAGTGAGGCATACGTCTGTGAAAACGGTGAATACGGATTTGGGTTTCTACTCGTCGCGAGCGACGGAAAGACGATTGCTGAGCATCCGACGCGATACGTGAGCGCGGAGGAACGCAATGCGGCGCTGCAGGACTGGCTCGAACTCCTGCTTTCGTTCGCGCTCGAGCCGCAGGTGGTCGAGGTGCCCGTGTGCTTTTTCTACCATCTCGTCGGCTTCGAAGAAGACGTACTGCTTCGTAGCACTGAGCATTGGCAGAGCGCCGAGGAGGCCGAGAAGGCCTTCCGAACAGTGTTCGCGCCACTTGCCCAAAGCGAGTCGAGCTACAAAAGGAGTTACGATAACGAAAAATGCACCTATTCCTTCGAGCTTCGAAAACCCCCTGCCGATCCCACGCCCTGCGCTACTTCTGAGGGTGCTCTTTTGGCCAAACATGGCCGTACCTACAGGCTGCCGCGCTTGCGCGACGAACACCTGCAAAGCGCCGTCGATCTGGTGCGATCCCAGGTGCGCGATGCCGATTTCCCCGGCGTCACCTGTGGCCATTTCTTCCGCCTGGTCAGCGAAGGAAACGAGCTCGTCAGCACGGCGTACTACCCCGATGCGGCCCGGGCGGCGTCCGCTTGTACCGGTCTGCTCACGCGCCTCGCCATTCCGGACGCCTACCTCATCGAGCAGCTCAGCGAAGAGTCCTATCGCCTCGTCGTGACCTGCGCGGACGACGTGGTACGCGCCGCGTCCGCGCCCGGGGATTACGACGCGCTCGCCGCCATGCGCGATGCGCTACTGGACTCGGCGGCCGAGGAGGTAGGTCTTCCGCACGCGCTAGAGGAAACGAGGTCGGAGTTCCGCAGTCGATTGACCGACGCGGCAGGGGAAACACTGCTCGAGCGCGCGCACGGGCACTCCGCCGAGATTTGGGCGCACGTGGCCGGGTTTGAGTGTCGCGGACCGCGCGATGCAGCTATACGCAGGACGAAGGAGTTCTTCGCGGCGACTGCGGAGCCGCCCGTGCGAATCGACGAGATGAACGGCCATTACTACTTTGTCTTCGATGTGAGCGAGGAGTTGGAGCTTTGCAGTCGCTGGGGCTATGCGGCCGAGGAGGAGGCGAGGGGGGCTTCGAAGGACTTCCTGCGCTTGCCGGGTGTCGCCGAGAACTACCGCACGCGCGACGTCGCCGCTCGGGAATTTGCATTCGAGATCTTCGACAAAGAGAAAGCCGACGAGAACCGCGAGAAAGCGTGCGAGGACTGCAACGTGTTTGTTGATCGGGCACAGGACCCCGACGGCTTCCGTCTCATGACTGCCTCTGAGACCTGCGCTCACGGCTTCGAGTTGGTCGGCGCGGATCTCCAGATGCTTGCCAGGTATCCGCGCTTTCTTGAGAGTGCGAAGAAGCGCGATGAGTGTATTGGCACGATCCAGTGTCTGGTGGACGCGGAGGGCTTTCACCTCGTTGAGCATCTCCCGCTGCGCCCAAAGGAGCCAGGCACGGGTCCGGCGTATGGCTTCGCGCTCTCGGATGCTCAGAGCGGTAAGACGCTCGTGCAAAGTCTCGCGATCCAGACAGACCGCGAGACCGCCGTGGCGATCTTGGTGGAGCTTCTGAACGGCATCATCGCCGGCAGGGACATCGTCAAGACCATCGAGGTCGATCAATCCTTCGGCTTCTACGTCGAAGGCGAGCCTGGCGAGCCCGTCGCGTCACCCGAAGCGCTCTTCTGCTCTGAAGAAGAACGCGACGAGGCGCGGGATTTCTTCCTCCACTATGTCGCAACCGAGTTCCAAGACCCTGCGTCGCGCAAGAAGGATGCCCTCGAGCAGTTCGTCTTCGACATCCGAACGCAAAGTGGACGACAGCGCGACGCCCTGATCCCGCTCGGCCGCGGATGTCGCGATGCCGACGGCAACCTCTGCCCGGTTCGCAGCGATCCCTACTCATTCCGCGT
>JAUXFZ010000244.1 GCA_030622585.1 Myxococcales bacterium | reverse complement strand
GAGGACGTAGCGGAGGCCCTCGCGAATCTTCGTCTCGTCGTCGGCAGGCTCGTAGCTTTGCGCGAGGTCGTTCCAGATCGCCCCCCGCGTGGCGGAGCCGAAGAGGTACACCATGGGCTTGATGCGGTCGTCCTCTTGCCACTCGCCGATCAACGCGCGCACCGCCTCGCTTCGAGGCCCGCTCTCTCCCGAGAGCGTCATGCTGCGCGAGTTGTCGAGGAGGATGGCGGTGCCCCCGGCGACCTCCTCGAAGGTCTCGCGCACCAGCGTGACCTGGATGGCCAGAAGATAGACTGCGAGGATGCCGAGCCCACCGAGAGCGGCCAATGTGTATCGCCGCCGAGGATCGCTTTCACCACGAATAGACCGGAGCTCGACGAGCCAGAGCACCAACAGCGCGAGTCCAAGCACCCCTGCGACGGTGCTCCCACCCCAGATCCCGAGTTGCCACTGCCAGTCCGCCACCCGCAAACCTCAGCGACCCGCGCCCCGTCGCCGCATGATGAACGGCGCGTGCACTTGGTCGTCTTTGTAGTCCGTGCAGAGTGCGGAGAGTACGAGGTTCACCCCGAGCCGAATGGCCAACTCTCGCTGCCCTTCCCCACCCGGCACCACTGCCTGGCTCCATGCGCCGAGCTTGTCGCGCTGAAAGGCGCCCCCGAGATCGTGGCGCGAATAGACGACAGCAATACGATCCCCGTAGGTGATGCCTTCCAGAAATGCCGGCCCCTGCACCCGTCCGACCGGCCTTCGCAGAAGATAAAACGAGCGGTAAATCGTGTGGTTCGTCGAGACAGGCTTGAGGGGAAGTGCGGGGAAGGCGCGAAGGAGCTCGCGGCGAACCGCTCGATCGAAACCCTCGCCGCCGGCAGTGGCGTCGTCGATCAAGACGAACCCACCACGATGAATGTACTTGCGCAGGCCTTCGATCGCTTCCTCACTCAGCGGAGGAAACTCGTCGCTGCCTCGCCAGTAGACGAAGGGGCTCCGAAAGAGGGAGGCTTTGTCGAGGCGTGCGCGCCCGGGCTCGAGGATGGGCTCGACGCTCGATCGCTTTCGGACCTCCCAAGCAAGCCGTTCTGCGACGTTTCGGGCGCCACGGGTGCCGATGCCCACGTCGAGGGAGACAATCTCGATCGCGGTCGCGTCGCCGAACGCCGCGGCACGGTGCACGGGTGACACTGAAAAGCAGGCCAGTACCAACAACAGGCGGCCCCACCGCACCCCAAACACGCCCGGCATGTGGACAGGAGTACCAATCGTACGACAAAGCGCAAGCCGGGTTGACGCCGACCGCGTTCACGACGAGAGTTGCGCCGTGTCGAAGGCCCCACTTCGCGCGAGCGCCGCGATCGCATTGCTCGTATTCGGATTCGGCTGCCAAAGCCAGAGCGAAACGGCCGCGCCGCTTTTGCTCGACGAAGCGCTCGACGAAGCGGCCCCGCCCCTGCTCTCGCGAACGCGCCCGTTGATGAGCACGGTGTTTCGGATCCAGGTCGACTCCGCCCCAGACAACGCCGAGAACGTGATTCGGCAAGCATTTGAAGAGGTCGAGCGTTTGGAGAACGTGCTCTCCGAATGGCGCGACGACAGCGACATTGCGAAAGTGAACAAGCTTGCTGGTAGGAAAGCGGTAAAGGTTGGCGACGACACGCTGCGTGTCGTCGACGCAGGCCTTGATGTGTCGATGTGGTCGAGGGGCGCGTTCGATCTTTCGTGGGCTGCACTTTGGGGGCTCTATGACTTTCGGGCTGACTCGATCAAGATCCCGACGCCCGAAGAGGTCAAGCCGCGCCTCGGCTTGATCGACTACAAGAACATTCGCCTCAGCAAGAAGTACAAGACCGTGTTCCTGAAGAGGCGCGGCATGGCTATCGGCACCGGCGGAATCGCCAAGGGGTACGCCCTCGATCAGGCCGGCGCGATTCTTCGAGGCGGTGGCGTCGAGAGCTACATGATATTCGGCGGCGGCCAGGTCCAAGTCCAGGGCGAGCGCGACGGTCGCCCCTGGCGTGTCGGTATCCAGCACCCCCGCGACCCGAACACCTACTTTGCGGCCCTAGAGTCCACCGGCGCGTCCTTTTCGACCTCTGGCGACTACGAACACGCCGTGTTCGACGGTTCCGGCAAGCGCTGGCACCACATCATCGACACCAAGACCGGCCGCCCAGCGGACAAGTCCCTCTCGGTCACCATCATGACGGCCGAGGGTATCTACGCCGACGCCCTGAGCACCGCAGCCTTCATCCTGGGCCCCAAGAAAGCTCTCAAGATGTTGAGACGCATCGCCTACCCGGCCGAAGCCGTCATCGTCGGCGCCGACTGCAAGGTCTACATGACGCCGAAGGCAAAGAAGCAGATACGCCTGAACGTGGAGCTCGTCGATGGACGGCTTCCGAACTGCAAGCCCTAGCGGTTGGTCGTGCCCGACGGCGCACCCTAGCGGCGCACCTCTCCAGAGGGCTGCGCACACCAAAACAAAACCCGCGTGCCGAAGCTCGCGGGTCTTGCAGTTGTCGACTCGCCCACAGGATGACTGCGGGCGAACCAAGGGAAGGAGGAAAATCCTCCTGAGTGCACGTAGAGCATCCCCCCAATCTCGAACGAGATCTATACGTAATTCTTCACGGTGGTGGCGCCGGAGCTTACCCGCGTTCTTCGATGGGCACGAACGTTCGGTCCGCTTCGCCCACCCAAATCTGGCTTGGGCGGAAGATGCGGTTGCCCTCGAGCTGCTCGAGCAAGTGCGCCAGCCACCCGGCGACACGGGAAATCGCGAAGATCGGAGTGAAGAGGTCCGACGGGATGCCGAGCTTTTGGTAGACGATGCCGCTGTAGAAGTCGACGTTGGGATAAATGCCTTTGTCGCCCACCAAGTCGGCCATCTGCGTCTCGAGCTCGACGGCCAGGTCGTAGTCGGGCGTGCTGCCGAATTTCTTGAAGAGCTGGGTGGCAAGCGCCTGCAGGATCGTCGCGCGCGGGTCCTTGACCTTGTAGACGCGGTGGCCGAAGCCCATGACCTTCTCTTTGCGAGCGAGGCGGTCCTCGGCCCAGCCGCGCACCGCATGGGGCGAGCGGTCTTCGATGCTTGCGAGGGTCGCGAGCACCTGCTCGTTGGCACCGCCGTGAAGGGGGCCGGCGAGGCTACCGATCGCGGAGGCGACCACGGCGTACGGGTCGGTGAGCGTCGAACCCGTCACGCGGGCGGTGAACGTCGAGGCGTTCATCGAGTGCTCGGCGTGCAAGATCAGCCCCACGTCGAACACTCGCTCGGCCAGGCGAGTCGGAATTTCCCCTTCGAGCATGTAGAGGAAGTTCGCGGCGTGGCTAAGCTCGGTGCTCGGCTTGATCGGGTCGTCTCCGCGCCGGATCCGGTGCCAGGCCGCGACGATGGTCGGAATCTTGGCGACCAAGCGAATCATGGTGAGCCGTAAGAACTCGGGGTCCGAAATGTGGTTGCCCTTGTAGAACATCCCCATCGCCGCGACCGCAGCGGTCAGCGCATCCATCGGCTCGCCACTCTCGGGCAGCGTCTTCAATAGATCGATGATCCGAAATTTGAGGCCGCGCTCCGCGATCAGTTGGAGGCGGAACTCGTCGAGCTCGCCCGTGCTTGGCAGGCGTCCAAAAAGGAGCAAATAGGCGACCTCTTCGTAGGAGCCGCGCTCGGCTAGCACCTCGATCGGGTAGCCCCGGTACTGGAGCTTCCCTACGGACCCATCGATCAAGCAAATGCTGCTGCGAGCGGCCGGAATGCCGGCCAAGCCTGGAATATATTCGGGCACTTCGGCCATGGTCTCCACTTTCAAGCTGGAAGGTCGGGCGGCCAACCTAGCTGTTCACCCAACGGGCGCAAGCCGAGGCAAAAAGCCTTGCAAAAACGGGACGAGCGGACCCGAGCACCGCGTCGGCAGCCTCTTCGGTGGCCTCCGCGCGAAGGCGTGCCTCGGGGGATGTTGACCTGCCTCGAATCACGATGCGCGTGTCGAGCTTCACGTCGGCCGATGAGTCGACGTGGACGGCACCGGCCTCGATGAGCCCGTCGACGAATCGCAGGCTCGAAACCCCGTTTCCTGTGTCGGCGACCGAGACGTGCCAGCCACCTATGTTCAATATCGCGGGCGCTCGAACCGGAGGGTCGCCGGAGTCGTCGAGCACGGGGAGCGCGCGCTTCAACCTCGCTCGACCTCGAGCCCGTCGGCTTCCCAGTGAAGGAACCCACCGGAGAGAAAGCCAACCTGTACGCCATCGGTCTGCAGCTTCTCGCTCCAATCCTTGGCTTCCTCGCTGCGTCCATAGAGAACGCGAATGCGGCCGTCGAACGGCTGGAGCTCCTCGACCCGGGCAGGCAAATCTCCGGCTGGGACGTGAATCGCAGTTGGAATCCGGTAGCGCGCGTACGAGGCTGCGTCCCGAATGTCGACAGGCAGTGCCTTGCCCTGCGTCAGCCAAAGCGCGAGCTCTTCGGGCCGGACCTCTGCGGCGGCGCGCGGCATCACCGGCTCGAGCAAGCGCAACATGCCGGCTTTATCGAGCGCGCCGACGTGCTGTTGAACCACCCTGCCCTGCGCGATCACCAGCAACATCGGGATCGACTGCGCCTGAAAAGTCTGTGCGACCATGGGACTGCTGTCGACATCCACTTTGACGACCTTGATCTTGCCGGCCAGTTCGTCGGCGAGCTGCGCCACGATCGGCGAGACCTGCTTGCAGGGCTGGCACCAATCGGCATAGAGGTCCACGAGCACGGGAAGCTCCGAGCGGAGAACCTCGGCTTCAAAGGTTGCGTCTGTGACGGATTGAACTGGCATCTCAGTATCCCCTGTCTTGCATCTTCGATTCTGTCACGATCGCCACGCTGGCGCTCGTCCCTAGCCGATTGGCCCCGGCCGCGATCATTCTATCCGCGGTCGCCGTGTCGCGAATTCCGCCCGATGCCTTCACGCCAAAGTCGTCCCCGACCTCGGCGCGGAGCAGTCGCACGTCGTCTTCGGTCGCTCCGCCGCCCCCGAATCCGGTCGAGGTTTTCACAAAG
>JAUXFZ010000134.1 GCA_030622585.1 Myxococcales bacterium | reverse complement strand
GCTCCGTTCCGGGCACTCCTCGGCAACGCGCGCTTCGAACAGCTAATGGACGGCCAGGGTGGCGTTCCCCACTACTTGGGTGCGTCGCGTCTCGCGCCCGACTTCACACTCCCGAAGCAAGGCGGAGGTGAATGGAAGATGTCCGAGCAGCGAGGCAAGGTCATCGTCATGAATTTCTGGACGGTCACGTGTCGTCCCTGCATCCAAGAGATGCCGACGATCGAGCTTCTGGCCGAGATCATCGAAGACTGGGGTGATGTCGAAGTCGTCGCGGTGTCTACCGACCGGAGTTGGGAAGAAGTCGAGACCATCATTCCGCCGTCCTCGCGCATCACGAGCCTGCTCGACGCAGACCGCAAAGTAGTGACCGAGCAGTTCGGTACCAACCTCTTTCCCGAGACTTGGATCATCGATGCTGACGGCGTGGTGCGCTTTCGATTCGACGGCGCGCTCGACTGGTCGGACCCCGTCGCGCTGGACTTGATTCGCGCCTATCGTTGAGCGTTTACGTCTCCGCGAGGAGATGCCGCGAGATCCAGACCCCGAAGCTGACGAACAGCAGGTCGAAGGCGCCGAGGATGCGCATCCAGTTTTGGATTTCGGCCATCGAGGCCCCGCCGAAGAGTTCGCGCGTCGCGACCGCAGACGCGAGGAGGGCCGGAGCTACCAAGGGGAAGACCACCACGCTCAGCATCAGATCACGAGCCCGCGTGCGGATGCCTACTGCGGAAAACAGGGAAGCCGTCGAAACGAACCCAACCGAACCGAGGAAGACCAGCGCGAGGAGCGGCAGCATCACCCCGCTTGGTTCGATCTGGAAGAAGATCAAGCACAGTGGGACGAGCAGAAGCTCGACCATGAACAGCAGGATCAGAGCGCTCAATGTTTTGCCGATGTAGATCGAAGCCCGTGGAATCGGCGACAGCAACAGCGCAAATACCGCGTCGTTTTCGCGTTCCAGCGCCCAGCTTCGGCCGATCAAGAGAATCCCGCAAAACAAGATCGAGATCCAGAGTACGCCCGGTGCGATGTCCGGCGCGCTGAGGGGGTCCGTGTAGAACGCGAGTGAGCTGAGGGTGACGACCAAGACGGCAAAGAGACCGGTCGACGTCAGAATCTCTTTGGTACGCAGCTCGAGCTGCAGGTCTTTGAGGGTGACCAGCCATGCGGCGCGAAGCGTGTTCATCCTTCGGGCTCCACGATGCGACCGCGGTCCATGTGCAGAATGCGGTCTGCCACTGCGCTCGCAAATTTCGCCTCATGGGTCACGATGATCACGATCGCGCCTGCCCGTTTTTCTTGCCCGATCAGATCGACCACTGACTCGGTCGACTTCTCGTCGAGGCCCGTCGCCGGCTCGTCCATCAAGAGCAGGCGAGGTTCGTGGAGTAGGGCGCGGGCGATCGACACGCGCTGCGCCTGGCCTCGGGAGTACGTGCGGACGGGCCGGTTCCAATAGTCGCCGAGGGCGAGCGCTTCGCAGAGGTCGGTGGCGCGTCTGTCGGCGTAGGCGATGCTCTGCAACCGGGCGGCCAGCAGGAGGTTCTCATGTCCACTGAGCCCCGGGTAGAGCTGCAGCTGATGCGCGACGAAGCCGATGCGGCCTCGGAGACCATCGGCTCGTGCGACGCCATGCTGTCCGTAACGGATCTCTCCCCGTGTCGGGTAAGCGAGCATCGCGATGAGCCAGAGAAGCGTCGACTTCCCGGAGCCATTCGAGCCCTGGATCACAGAGACGGTTCCGGCTTCGAAGCTCAGGTCGACGCCGGCCAGCGCGAGTGTTGGTCCGTAGGATTTGGCCAGGCCAGCAACCGAGACTTCTTCAAAATCGAGCTTCACCGGTCCGCACTCTAGAACAAGTCTCGCACAATGCCGTCAAGTTTCAGCCAGCGCTCCTGTGGAACGCGCAGCCAGTCTCCGGACTGCACGAGGCTGCCCGTCTCGAGGGCACGTTCGATCTCCCGTTCGCGGCCAGTCCTCGGGTCGCGGCCTGCTCGTTTCTCGGTTGTGGCGAGGTTCATGCCTTCGCTGGTGCGAAGTCCGAGCATCAGTGCCTCACGGATGATCTCTTCGGGCCCCAGCGGTTCGACTTCCACTCTGAGCGTGTCCTGTTGGAGGTACCGCTGCGGGTTGGGGTCGTTCCGCCACCGCTCCGCGCGCCCGGGTCCGTGATCGAGACAGCCAACCGCCGCAGCGCCCAACCCGACATAGGCGCCGCCTCGCCAGTAGTGAAGATTGTGGCGTGACTCCTGTCCTTCGGCCGAGTAGTTGGACACTTCGTAGTGGGCCCAGCCGAGGTCGGCGAAGCATTGTTCAGCGTGCTCGAACAGGTCGGCGTACTGTTCTTCGGGGGCCACGTGGAGCTTGCCCGCGCGGTGCAGCGAGCCAAACAAGGTCTTCTCTTCGATCGTGAGAGCGTACGCGGAGACGTGTTCGACACCCGTGTCCGCAATGCGCGCGATGTCTTCGCCGAGCTCGGACAGGGTCTGGCCCGGCATACCGAACATCAAGTCCGCGCTCACACGCGGCATCTCGTCCAACGCTTCCCCAAGAGCAGCGATCGCTCGTTTCGAATCGTGCAAGCGTCCAAGAAACTGTAGATGGGCATCTCGAAGTGATTGAACACCGACCGAGAGGCGCCCCACGCCCGCCTCGCGAAGTGACGCGGCATTCTCACTCGTCAAAGAGCTCGGATTGCATTCGACCGTCACCTCGAGCTCGCCACTGACGAGCTCGAACGCGCTGGTGATTGCACGCAGCGTTCGATTCAACGCGTCGGGCCCCCAGAGCGATGGCGTCCCTCCGCCGAAGAAGACCGACGTCAGCTCGCGCCCCTGCAAATCTGCGGAGCGCGCGTCCAATTCACGCAGCACGGCGTCGGCGTACGCTTCGTGAGGCAACGCGGTTGCGCGAATTGGCTCGGTCGCGAAGTCGCAGTATGGGCACTTGCGCGCGCACCATGGGAAGTGGACGTAGACCGAGGTCTGTGTGGGTTCGCTTGACATGCGGGGCGCCGGGCAGGAGGTATACTCTGGTTTTTGGAGCTGGTCGCAGATGACCTTGCCGGTGTTTCCCTCACTACGAATAACGGCTGACGCCCTGGTCCCCCAGGGCGCATTCGCTGAGGCGCAGGCCGCCTTTCTGAAGCCGGATGCCGAAGTCGTGGCGCGGCTGAGCGCGCTGCTCCGTCAAAAGAACGTCGGCGTCGTCGCTCACTTCTACATGGACCCAGAGCTTCAAGGCGTGCTCTCGGCCTGCGATTGGCCGCACATCCATGTGTCCGATTCGCTCGCGATGGCCGACCGCGCGATCGCAATGGCGGAGCAGGGAGTCGGTGCGATCGCGGTGCTCGGTGTCGACTTCATGAGCGAGGACGTCCGCGCAATGCTCGACGCGTCAGGGCATGCCGGTGTCCCTGTGTACCGCGTGGCGGCTGACACGATTGGCTGTTCGTTGGCGGAGTCCGCCGAGGCCGCCGCCTATGGCGCGTATTTGATGCACGCAGCGGAGACCCCGCGATCCCTTCACGTCGTGTACATCAACACCAGTCTGATTACCAAAGCGAAAGCGCATGCCATTGTTCCCACGATCACCTGCACGTCCTCGAACGTCGTGCAGACGGTCTTGCAGGCAGCTGCGCAGGTTCCCGACATCCACATCTGGTTCGGGCCTGACACGTACATGGGCGACAACCTCGCGCACATGTTTAGCAGCCTCGCCGAGATGCCCAACGCGCAGATTCGCGACCTGCACCCGGCGCACGACCAAGCTTCCGTTCGCGCCCTGCTACCGCGGTTTCACTACTTCGAGCAAGGCACGTGCATCGTTCACCACATGTTCGGTCGTGAGGTGGTCGAGTTGGTTCGTGGGAACTACCCGGACGTTTTCGTCACGGCGCATCTGGAGGTGCCTGGCGAGATGTTCGAGCTCGCGTTGCAGGCCCAGCACCACGGCAACGGCGTCGTCGGGTCGACGTCGAACATTCTCGAATTCGTCTTGGGCAAGGTCGACCACGCGATCGCACATGGCGACCACGCCAACTTACGATTCATCCTCGGCACGGAGGCGGGCATGATCACTCCGATTGTCCGACAGGTGCAGGCCAAGATTCGAGCCCACGCATCGGAGGGTGGACCAGAGCTATCGGCGGAGATCATCTTCCCGGTTGCAAGTGAAGCCATCGCGCAAGACGCACAGAGCGGGCTCGGGGTGGTGCCGGGTGTCGCCGGTGGCGAGGGTTGCTCGACGGCAGGCGGATGCGCGACGTGCCCGTACATGAAGATGAACTCCCTTCACGCGTTGCTGGGCTTGCTCGGGCGCATCGACGTCGAGCCCCGTTCCAACCTGGTCCCTTTCGAGCCGCGCAAGTACGTTCAAGAGATCCGGGGACGCACGGCGGCCGACCTAGGTGGCGAGCCGATCCTCCACATGCGCTCGTTCCAGCGCAATGGCGAGCTCCCCGAAGCACTCGTGGGCGACGTGCTGAGCCGAAATGCGCAGTTTCTTCAGGGATAGACACTGAGCTTGACCGGGCGGCGAACATACTTATGTTGCACGCGCCGATCACCCAGCAGACCCGATGTCCAAGCCTGATTACTACGAAGTTCTAGAAGTCTCGCGCGAAGTCACCGTGATCGAGCTCAAGAAGGCCTACCGCCAGAAGGCGCTCGAGCACCATCCAGATCGCAACCCCGACGACGCCGGGGCGGAGGACAGATTCAAGGTTTGTGCCGAGGCGTATGCCGTCCTGAGCGACCCGCAGAAGCGGGACGTATACGACCGGTTCGGACACGCGGGTCTGGGCGGCGCCGGCGCGCCGGGGTTCGGCGACATTGGCGACGTGTTCAGCCAGTTCCAAGACATCTTCGGAGATCTATTTGGTGGTGGTGGCGGCTTTGGTGGGTTCGGCCGACGGCGCCGTGATCCCAACGGACCTGCGCGTGGTGCCGACATTCGCGTCGACGCGAGCCTGTCGCTTCGTGAGGCGGCGTTCGGCACGAGCCGCGAGATCGATCTTTCACACCCTTCACCGTGCGAAGCATGTAGCGGGACCGGCGCGAAGGACGGCGAGCTCGAGAGCTGCGGGACCTGCGGGGGCCGCGGCCAAGTCGCACGCGCACAGGGCGCCTTCGTGATGACCACCACATGTCCCACGTGTGGAGGCCGCGGCGCACGGGCCGAAACGGCGTGTGACGAGTGCGAGGGCGATGGGCAGGTCGACATCGAGCGTGTCGTGAAACTCACCATTCCCGGAGGTGTCGACGCCGGACAGAGCCTTCGCTTGAACGGGCAGGGCCAAGATGGCGTGCGCGGGGGCCCCGCCGGTGACTTGTACGTCACCGTGTACGTCGAGCCCGACGAGGACTTCGAGCGAGAGGGGTTCGAGCTCGTACACCACCTTTTGGTGACGTATCCGCAGGCCGCCCTCGGCGCCAAAGTCGAGGTTCCCGCCCTCGAAGAGGACGCGGACGCGACGCAAACGGTGAAAATTCCCTCCGGAACCCAACCTGGTGGGACCGTGGTCGTCCGCGGTGGGGGCGTTCCGCGCCTCCACGGACGTGGCCGGGGCGATCTGATCTGTCTGGTCCGGGTCGAGGTCCCCAAACGGCTGTCCCGCGAGCAAAAACGCCTTCTGAAGGACCTCGACCGAACTTTCGACGAGTCGTGAGAAGCGCTGGAGATCAGGACGCATCCGGGTGTAGGCTGGCATTCTGATGCAACCTCTCTCCGGACTCGACTCCTCTTTCCTCTACCTCGAAGACGCCCACCAACCGATGCACGTCGGGAGCGTCCTGGTGTTCGAGGGCTCGATGAACTTCGAAAGCTTTCGCGAGACGATGGCCTCGCGTGTTCATCTCGTGCCACGGTTGAAGCAACGGCTCGCCATGGTGCCGTTCGGGATTGGCAAGCCCTACTGGGTGGAAGATCCGGCATTCAATCTCGACATGCACCTGCAGCACGTCGCTCTTCCGAGCCCCGGTAGCTGGAAAGAGCTGCGCGGGATTGCGGCACGAATTTTCAGCGTACCGCTCGATCGCACCCGGCCATTGTGGGAGATGACGTTGGTCGAAGGACTCGACAACATTCCCCAAGTGCCGCCCGGATCGGTCGCGTTGATCAGCAAAGTGCACCACGCGGCGATCGATGGCGTTTCTGGAACCGAGATGATGGGCGTGTTGCTCGACATGACCAAGGAGCCAAGGACCTTTAGTCCGCCGCCGCCGAGGACGGTCGCCCCGGTGCCGAACGAGCTCGAGGTGCTCTCGCACACCGCTCGCAAGATCATGGGGAAGCCGACCGAGATCAAGAGAGTGGCGGGCGAGATAAAACACGCGCTTCGTGCCGCGGCGAGAGTCCGAGACAAGGGAATCGAAACCCCTCCGGTCCCGATGACGGCGCCGCACACATCGATCAACCATACGGTCACCGGCCAGCGGATCTGGAACACCGCCTTGCTAGAGCTCGACCGCGTCAAAGCGATTCGCAACATCGCCGGGTGCACGTTGAACGACGTCGTTCTCGCGATCTGTGCTGGCGCGCTTCGACGCTACCTCGACGACAAAGGCGAGCTGCCCGACAAGCCACTGTTGGGGATGATTCCCGTCTCGACCCGCGGCCAAGATGAGCATGGCAAAATGGGAAACAAGGTGTCGGGGATGCTGCTCGATCTGGCAACCGACGTCGCCGATCCGGTCGAGCGTCTCAACGTCATCAAGGAACACACCCAAGGCGGCAAGGCCTTTGAAAAGTCGGGCGCGACCCGCGCGTTCGTCGACCTGTGGGATTTCATTCCCTTTGGGTTGGCCAATCGTGTG
>JAUXFZ010000314.1 GCA_030622585.1 Myxococcales bacterium | reverse complement strand
GGCGAGCAGGCCGCTGTAGTGGTCGGGGTGCCCGTGCGTGATGACCAACAAGTCGATCACGGAGCGGCGACGCGCGGCCAGGAGCTCACGCAGCTCCCGGACGGCCGGATGGCGACCTCCTTGGCCTGTGTCGACCACCGCGAATTGTCCGTCCGGGAAATCGATCAGCGTCGCGTCGCCTTGCCCGACGTCGACGAACGACACGCGCAGGATGTCGTGGGGTTGTTCCCGCAGGACCAGTGCGCGATCGGCGCCGAGCCACAAGAGCGCCGACACGGCTAGGACGGCCAGGGGCTGACGCCAGCCCCTGGCGATTAGAAGGAGTAGGCAGCCCACGAGCACGACCAGGCCTTGCGCGACGTCGAGGGGCGGGAGGCGCCGGGTAACGGTGAGCGGAGCGAATGCGTCGCACAGAGAAAGCAGCATATGGACAGCGACGGTCAGCGCGGTTCCGATGGGCTCGACAGCAGCGGGCACCGAAGCCGTGAGGGCGAAGAGATGGGCCATGGGGATGACGACCAAGCTGCCGAGTGGAAGAACGAGCATGTTGGTCAGCCATCCGACCAGGGGAACGCCACCGAACCACCACCACACCATCGGTGTCGTGGCGACGAGCGTGCGCGCGCTGATGATCGCGGACGCTCGAATCCGTGCCCAGCGCTGTGACCTCGAGCCTCGAGGCGCGCTCAGGATGGCCGAGGTGGCGACGATCGAGAGCAGGAACGCCGGCCGAAGTGCCATCGCTGGATCGGGGGCAGAGAGGATCAACGCGGCGGCGGCCGTCACGCTGGTCGCTGATGGACGCCGGCCGATGACGACGAGCCCCCAGGCGAGCGCCGCCGTGATCGCGGCGCGCCACGCACTTGGCGACCCGCCCGCAAACAGCGCGTGCAGTAGTGTGAGCGGAATGCCGACGGCCGCTGCCAACCGCCGGGGGTCGAAACCGAGCGCGCAGCCCCGAAGCAACCAGTGCAGGGACCGCACCAGTGTTCCGCTGACCAAAGCGACGTGAAGCCCGGAGACGGCGAACAAGTGTGCGAGGCCGACGGCGGCGATGGTCTGCCGCTGCGTGTAGCCAAGTGCCCCGCCGTCGCCTAGCACCAGAGCCCTCGCCACACCGGCCACTTCCTGGGGAAGCTCCCCGTTCATGTGTGTTCGCACGCGAGCACGAGCCAGGTCGATGGTGGCACTCCAACGCGACACATCGGTCACCTCGAAGCGTGCCGGCTCGCTCCATCGCGCCCAGCATCCACGGTCTCTAGGAAGGGAGATGTCTGGATGCGGTGAAGGGTTGCGAAGGTCGGTGCGCGGACGGAGGTCCGCTTGGAACGCGATGACGCTTCCCGGTGGTGGCGTACCAAACCCCTCGACCCTGGCAGTCAGCGCGAGGCCGGCGCTCACGGCTCGTCCGGATTCTGACATGCGCCCTTCGAGGACGCGCAGCCGCAGACGCGCGTCCTCGACTCCGTGGCGAACCGACTCGACGCGGGCAACCACCCGCGCCTCGCCACGAACGGCGCACGGCCTCGGTGTCGCGTGCGCCACGCCGAGGCCGCAGCAGAAGGCGAGACACGAAAGCGGCGCCGCCCACAGACCCGACCCGAGATCGTGTCCGTGTAGGGCGATGGCAAGCGCCCCAACCAGAGCAACACCCGCAAGGATCGGCCCTATGACCGGCTGCCACTGCGCGCCGACGAACAGTCCACTCAACCATGCCGCTGCGATCCACGGAAGCACACACACCGGCCGAGCAAAGTGCGTGCCTGCTCAAAACAGGCCGAAGACAGGGCCAACGGCGGGATCCCATTGCCGGCCGACAGCGGGAGGGTGGCGGCCCGCCACGAGCTTGGCTAAAGCCCATTCGGCGAGCGGGTGCGCGTCAGGAAAGGCTCCGATGACGACGAAGTGGGTGTACACGCTCGATGAGCTCGATGAAGCGGAGGCCTCCGTCGAGGGCGACTGGGATCGCGTGCGCGGTCTATTGGGCGGCAAGGGGGCGAACCTCGGCGAGATGAACCGCCTCGGCGTTCCGGTTCCCGCGGGGTTCACGATTACGACCGAAGCTTGCAACAGTTATCTCGCTGGCGGTGGGGAGCTCCCGGCGGGACTATGGGACCAAGCGCTGACTGCGCTCCGTACGATGGAAGAGAAGACCGGGAAGCGGTTTGGGGACCCCTCCAACCCGCTGCTGGTGTCGTGCCGCTCTGGCGCGAAGTTCTCGATGCCGGGTATGATGGACACGGTCCTCGATATCGGCCTCAATGACGAGGTCACCGAGGGGATGATCAAGCTCACCGGCAACGAGCACTTCGCCTTCGACTCCTACCGGCGGCTGATTCAAATGTTTGGCACCGTTGTCCTCGGCGTGCGCGACGAGCCTTTTGAAGATGTGCTCGCCAATCACCGCGACCGGCGCGGGGTTCGGAGCGACGCCGACCTGACCGGCGACGACTTCCGCTCGATCGTCGATGAGTTCAAAGACATCGTGCGCCGGCACGCGCGCATCGAGTTCCCGTCCAACGCGGAGGAACAGCTCCGGATGGCAACCCTGGCTGTGTTCGACAGCTGGAACGGCAAGCGCGCGCGCGACTATCGGCAGGCTGCGCACATCGCGCACGACCTCGGTACCGGCGTCAACGTGATCACGATGGTCTATGGCAACCTCGGGGAAGGGTCGGCCACGGGTGTGGCGATGTCGCGCAATGCGACGACCGGCGAGAACGCGCTCGAAGGCGACTACCTCACCAATGCGCAGGGCGAAGACGTCGTCGCGGGGACACGACCCACCAAGCCGATTCAGGAACTGAAGGCCGAGATGCCCGAGATCTACAGTCAGTTCGAGGGAATCGCGCAACGGCTCGAGCGTCACTACCGCGACATGCAGGACATGGAGTTTACCGTCGAGCGGGGTCAACTTTGGATTCTGCAAACGCGAACGGGTAAGCGGACCGCACAAGCTGCGGTACGAATTGCGGTTGAGATGGCGGACGAAGGATTGATCAGCCGCGAGGAAGCGGTGCTTCGGGTCGAGCCCGCACAGATTGACTTCTTCCTCCATCCTCAGTTCTCGGCGGAGGCCAAGGCGGGGCACAAAGTGATCGCCCGGGGATTGAATGTGTCCCCGGGTGCGGCGACCGGCGTCGTGGCGTTCGACCCCGACCTAGCGGAACGCTGGGCGACGAAGGACAAGCGTGACGTCCTACTGGTGAGGCCCGAAACCAAGCCCGACGACGTGCACGGCATGCTCGCGGCGAAAGGCACGCTGACTTCGAGCGGCGGTCGCACCAGCCACGCGGCACTCGTTGCCCGGCAGTTTGGCAAGCCCGCGGTCGTCGGCGCCTCGGAGCTCAGCATCGATCTCGGCGCCCGTGTCATGAGCGTGGGTGACCTCGAGATCAACGAGGGCGAGTGGCTTTCGCTTGACGGGACGACCGGTGAGGTGTTCGCTGGGAAACTCGAGACGGTCGTGCCCGACATGGACGACGAGTGGCTCGCGCGTCTGATGGGCTGGGCCGACGGGTTCCGGCGCCTCGGTGTTCGCGCCAATGCCGACTACCCCGAGGACGCAGAGCGAGCCCGCAAGTACGGCGCCGAGGGCATTGGCCTGTGCCGGACCGAGCACATGTTCTTCCAGCCCGAACGCCTCCCCACCGTTCAGCGCATGATCACCACCCAGATCCTCGCCGAGCGGCGGGAGGCGGTCGACGCCCTCCTTCCTTTTCAGCGGGCGGACTTCGCGGGCCTCTTCCGGGCGATGGACGGCCTCCCGGTCATCATCCGACTCATCGATCCGCCGCTCCACGAGTTTCTGCCGAGCTTCGAGGAACTCACTCGCGAGCTCACGGACCTTCAGATCCGGGTCACCAACGCCCACAGCCTCAACGAAGTTGAAGAAATAACGGCCAAGCTCTCGGAAACACAAGAGATGCTCGACAAGGTGGGGTCGCTTCGCGAAGCGAATCCGATGTTGGGGTTGCGTGGTGTCCGGCTCGGGATTCTCATTCCCGAGCTCACCCGCATGCAGGTGAGAGCGGTGTTCGAGGCGGCGTGCGAGGTGACCCGTGAGGGCGGCAAGGTGTTCCCGGAGATCATGATCCCGCTGACCAGTCACGTGAACGAGCTCCGGCGCCAGCGGGAGGTCCTCGAAGGCGAGGCACGCAAGGTCATGGAAGAGCAAGGCGTCGAGGTGAGCTACAAGTTCGGCACGATGATCGAGGTTCCGCGTGCCGCTCTCACCGCCGACCAAATCGCGGAATACGCCGAGTTCCTCTCGTTTGGGACCAACGATTTGACGCAGATGACCTTTGCGATGAGCCGCGACGACGCCGAATCGGGCTTCCTCATGCGCTACCTCGCGGACGG
>JAUXFZ010000176.1 GCA_030622585.1 Myxococcales bacterium | reverse complement strand
GTGGATGCGATTGCCGCCCTGCTCGGTGATCCGCGCCCCGAAATGCGCTTCTCGGCGATCTGGACCTTGTCCAACCTGGGCGCAGGCCACGCCAGCCGCATCGCGCAAGGCCTGAGCGACGAAGACGAAGAGCTCCGAGTGCTGACCTTGGAATGCTTGGGCGAGCTCGGCGCGACCGTCTACGTAGACTCGATGGTGGCCTTGCTCGAGGACCCCTCGGACGCGGTCCGCTTCGCCGCAGCGACGGCGCTCGCCGCGTTGGGCAATGCAAAAGGCGCTTCCACGCTGCGCGAGGCCCTCGAGAGACCGGACCGCGCGTTCCCGGCCGCGATCGGGCTTGGCGACTTGGAAGACCGCGATTCGTTGGGCGCACTCCAGCGTCTCGCAGGGCATCGGTGGCGCTCCCCGATCTTGCGAGCGGCCGCCGCGCGCGCCTTGGTCCTCCTCGGTGACCCGGCAGGCATCGAAGTGATCCGCAAGCTCGTGCGAAGCTGGCGCATCGAAGCGCGGCAGTACGCGGTACAACTCGTCGGAGAGCTGGGCCTCACGTCACTGGTGCCGGACTTGGGCCGCGCGCTCCGAAGAAGCCGAAAAGCCGAAAGACCCGTGTACGAGGCCACACTCGAGCAGCTTGCGCCGAAAAGCGCGGAAGCGAAGACCTTGCTTGCTTCGCTCCGCTAGGCCAATCAAGCTGGTCAGCGGGCCCAATCGATGCTCTTCGACACCCATTGCCACCTGGACGATCCACGCCTCTTCGAAGAGCTGGATGCCGTGCTCGAACGCGCGGCCGAAGCAGGCGTGCGGCGCATCACCACGATCGGGTGTGCGAACGACGCCGCGTCGGTGATGTCGGCCGTCGAGCTCGCACGGAAGCATCCGAACCGCATCTCGGCCACGGTCGGGGTTCATCCGCACGACGCGAAACACCTCGACGACGAGCTTTGCGACGCCGTCCGCGGCGCGGGGGCCGACCCGTCCGTCGTGGCCATCGGGGAGACGGGCCTCGACTTCCACTACGACCACTCTCCCCACGCGGCGCAGGAAGAAGCCTTCCGAAAGCAGATCGCAATCGCCAAGGAGCTCGGGAAGCCACTAGTCATTCACACGCGGTCGGCGCCGAAGCAGACTCTGCAGATTCTCCGCGAGGAGCAGGCGAAGGACGTGGGCGGCATCATCCACTGCTTCAGCGAGGACGCCCCCTTCGCCTCGGCGGCACTCGACCTGGGTTTCGTCTCCTCGTTCAGTGGGATCGTGACCTTCAAGAAGGCGATCGCCGTCCAAGAAGCGGCGCTCAAGCAACCCGCCGACGCGCTCCTCATCGAGACCGACGCCCCGTATTTGGCCCCGATCCCCAGACGGGGAAAACGCAATGAACCCGCATATGTAGCCTATACAGCGGCCCGGATCGCAGAGCTCCGTGGGGTGGACCCGGAGGCACTTGCCGAGGCCACGTATCAGAACGCGGTCCGAATCTTCAAAATCCAAGAGTAAGCGTGGGTTTTGGAGGCCGCTCGTATCCGCCTTGACTCGCCCCCCCGCCTCACTATCTTTGCGGCCCTTTTCCCGGGGAGAACACCTGTGAATACGAATCCCGGCCTCATCGGCACCAAGCTTGGCAATACCCAAATCTTCCTCGACACCGGGGAGGTGCGGCGCGTCACTGCAATCAAGGCAGGACCCTGCATCGTGGTGGGGAAGCGCACCCCCGACAAAGACGGCTACGCCGCCTTGCAACTCGGCTTTGGCAGCCGCCGCGAAAAGCTGGTGAGCAAGCCTGAAGCTGGGCAGTTCAACAAAGCCAGCGTCGAGCCGACGCGAGTCGTTCGCGAGTTTCGCATCGATGAGTCACTCCTCGAGCGCTTCGAGGTGGGTCAGACTCTCGGCGTCGCCGACATCTTCCAGGACGGTCAGTTCGTCGACGTCTCCGGCACGAGCAAGGGTCGCGGCTTCACAGGCGTCATGAGGCGGCACAACTTCGCCGGGGCTGGCACGGTAGGCCACGGCACACACGAATCCAAGCGTGGCGGCGGCTCGATCGGTATGGCCACAACGCCTGGCCGCACGGTTCGCGGGCAAAAGATGCCGGGCCAGCACGGCAACAAGAAGTCCACCATCCTCAATCTTCGCATCGTCAAGGTGCTGCCCGACGAGAACATCGTCCTTGTGAACGGTGGTGTTCCGGGCTCACGCAACGGCTTCGTTACGGTGAGGGGCTCCATCAAGAAGGTGACCGTCCCGCTGCCTGAGCCTCCGGCCAAAGAAGAGCCCGCCGAGGCGGCGCCGGAAACCACCGAAGAGGGCTAACTGCCCCCCCGCCGCAGCCAAGATCACCACGGACGGCGCGCACGCCGCGAAGGCTATCCGGCTCGCTCGGTGTACAAGCTCGAGGAGATCGATCGGCGCGTTGGCCTGTTCAAGAAGGGCCAGCGTGTTCTCGATCTCGGCGCGAGCCCTGGCTCTTGGACGCTCTACGCAGCGCAGCAAGTCGGCCCGAATGGCCGTGTGCTCGGAATCGACCTGACTGACCCCAAAATTGCCCTGCCACCGCAGGCCGAGATTCTCACGGCCAACGCCTTCGAGGTCGATCCCGCGACCTTGGGTGGGCCGTTCGACCTCGTGATCAGCGACATGGCCCCCAAGACGAGCGGACAGCGGCACGCCGACCAGTACCGAAGCTACGAGCTCGTCATGCAAGCTTTGAAACTGGCGAAAGCGGTGCTCAAACCCGATGGCGCATTCGTAGCCAAGATCTTCCAGGGCGCAGAGTTCGAGGACGCGCGCAGCTCGCTTCGCGAGGTGTTCGCCAAAGTTCGGATCATCCGCCCCAGGGCAACTCGAAGCGAAAGCTACGAGGTGTTCTTGATCGGTTTGGGCTTTCAGCCGGCTACCGCTTGAGTGCCTCGAGGCGGGCGCGCGCGCGGTCGGCGTAGGGCCCGTCGGGATCCAGCTTTGCGGCACGCCTCAAGTGTGCCCGTGCCTTGCCGAGCTGACCCTGCTTGGCGAGGATCGAGCCGTACGCGTACTGCAGCGCGGGGTCGAGCTCGTTCTGTCGTAGGGCGCGCCGCATCGTCGCTTCCGCAGCATCGAGATCTCCGGCGGCATAGTAGGCCAACGCCAGTTCGGCGAGAAGCTCCGTCGGAGGTGGATCGGACGCTCGAGTCAACGCCGCACGCAACACGGGGATTGCCTCCTCCGGCAAGCCCGCACGCCGCAACCCCTCTCCGACTGGAATCGACAATAGGACATCTCCACGCACCATCGGTCGCGCCGCGCGAAGCTGCTCCGCGGCGGCTTCGCGCCGGCCCATACCGAGAAACATCATCGCGAGGTTGATCCGGGGGACCGGGTCGCTCGGAAGCTGATCGATTGTCGCGAGGTACTCGCGCTCGGCCTCGGCTAACCTTCCCTGCTCTTCATAGGCGAGGCCGAGGTTGAAGCGCGCGGCGGCGAGTTGCGGGTCCAGAGCCACTGCCCGCTCCAGCATCGTCGTCGCTTCGGCAAGCTTGCCGCCCTCGCGCAAGAGGACGCCGAGGTTGTTGAACGCCTCGGCGAAATTCTGGTCCGCTTCCACAGAACGGCGATAGGCCCTCTCCGCCGACGCGAGCTCGTCGACCGCCTCGTGAGCGAGCCCCAGGTCGAGCCACGCGCGCGCGTCCTTCGGATCGTCGGCGAGCGCTTGCTCCAAGACCTGTTTTGCTTCGCCGACCTTAGCTTCCGCCAGCAGACGCTCTGCGCGCAAGACGTCAGGACTGGCCGCAGGGTGGCTCGCGGCCTCGACGGGTGCACGCTGGGAGGGTGCGCTCTGGGAAGAGCCGCACCCCGCAACGAACGCAAAGAGGAGCACCCACCGAGGCAGGAGACTGCCCACGATCCTCAGGGCGCCTCGGCGCGCGCGTGCAGAGCGAGGATGCGGTCGTACAGCACACGCTGTAGACGCTTCATCCGGTCGGCGTCGTGAATTTTCTTCCCGTCCTCGTCCGAAACATAGAAGACGTCGGCCACGCTCTGCCCCTCCGTGTTTACCTTGGAGAGCGCAATCGTCAGATCCAGCTCATGGAGCGTGCGCGCGATCTCGTGGAGGAGCCCCGCCCGATCTCGGGTGAAGACATCTACCACGGTATATCGGGCGGACGCGTTGTTATCGACGCTGATGTGTGTGGGGACTTCGGGCCCCGGGCGTACGGACCACGGGGGTGGCGTGCTCTGACGCGCGATGAGATCCTGAGCCGAAACACGATTGGCGAGCCGGTGGGCGATATCCTCGCGGAGCGCTTCGGCGAGCGTCGCCGGCAGCGGCGTGTGATCGCCGATCTTCACCCAAAATACATCGAACACTTCGTCTCCGGATTTTCGCCGACGGGTGTAGAGCTGCGCTGTGAGAATCGAAAGGTCGTGCGCGGCAAACACCGCGGTGAGGTCCGCAAGCAGGCCGGACCGATCGGCCGAGACGACCACGATCTCCTCGACGTCCTGGCTCGGACCCGGGCCTACCCGAACCGTCGCTAAAGCCTCCATTCGATCGCGAGAGAGACGCGCGTGCCGACGCACCACGTCGACGGGGTTGGCGAGGAAGTAGCGGTCGGGCATCTCATCGATGAAGCCTTGGAGCTCTTCCTGTCCGGCATCGCCCGCAAACCCAACGATCGCCTGCAGCTTCACCTCTAGGACCCGATTCTCGGTCTGCGCAGGAGCGCTCCCCGACTCGAGCTGTGCGAGGGTCGCGAGGTACAGGTCCTCGAGCGCACGAGCTTTCCACGAAGTCATCGCCTTTGGATTCACCGTTGAGATGATCGCGACGGTACACAGGAACAGATCGCGAAGGCGCTCAGGCGTCTCGACCAACTTCACGACCTCGTTCAGGCCCTGAGGGTCATGAATGTCGCGCTGCGTAGCCCAACGGTACAACGATGTCTGCTCACGGACGAGCCAGGCCACATGCTGCGCGTCGACCGCAGTGAGGCCCAGCCGGAGGGCCACGCTCTCAGCAAAGCGGGCACCGGCTTCTTCCTGGTTGCGCCCACGGGTCCTGCCTAGGGAATGCAACAGCACCGCCAAGAACAACGGAAGTCGCCTCGGCGCCTCGACGGCGAGCCGAGCGGATAGCGAACGGCCTCGGGCTTCGCCCCGGGTGAGCTCCTGTAAGCGCTCGAGTGCTTTGATGGCGTGAATGTCAGCCGTGTAGACGTGAAACGCGTCGTGGTAGACGCGGCCGACGAGCGGCTCGAACTCCGGGATCATCGCCGAAACCAGACCGACCTCGTGCAGCTCGGCAATAGTCGATCCGCTTCGGAACGGGGACTCGTCGATTTTCTTGAGCAAATCCAAAAACAGCTGAGTCGCCTCCTCGGAGTCCTGTAAACGCAGCCGCCATCGCTTGTCGGGCGCGATGCGAGCAATGGCGTCCAACGCCGAGTAGTCGGGCCGTTTCTGGTGGCGCAGGGCTTGGCGGTAGAACCGAAACGCGAGCGCCGGATCCGCTTCGAGCCGCTGCGGGTTCTCTAGGGTGATGGTGCCGTCCGCCAAGACGATCCCGTGCGCCAACTTGCGAAACGTGGTGGCCCGAGTTCGGTCGCGCGGGCGTGCGCGCTCGAGCATGCGCTCTGCCGTGAGCGCCACGATGCGAGCGTGGCGGTAGTAGGCCTGCATGAACTGCTCGACCCCGAGGGTCACGCCGTCGACGAAGCCCAGCTCCTGCGCGATATCTTCCTGGTCGCCAAACGTCAGACGGTCCTGTTGGCGGCCGGCGCGCAGGTGCAGAAGATTCCGGACACGCCAGAGCATCTCGCGCGCGTCTTCGAGCTCACGGACCTCGCGCGCCAGTAACGCTCCCGTTCGCACGTACTCCTGCTCATCCCGCGCCCCCCAACGAGCCCGCGCTGCCCATCCCGCCACGTCCAAATCCCGCAAGC
>JAUXFZ010000381.1 GCA_030622585.1 Myxococcales bacterium | reverse complement strand
AGCTGCCCGAGGGCACAGTAGAAAACCTGGTCAAGCCCGAGAACGTGGACACCCTCCGGACCATCCTGAAGTACCACGTCACCACATCGGCGGTTCAGCCGGATTGGCTCAAAGACGGACAGCAACTCTGGATGGCCAACGGTGGCAAAACCACGGTGCACCTGAAAGACGGTGAGCTTGTTGGGATCAACGACGCAAAGATCCTAGCGCAGATCCCTGCCGAAAACGGTGTGCTCTACATCATCGACACAGTTCTGCTTCCACCAGAAAAGTAGGGGCGTCTCGTGAGCAGCTACTCCGCGTGGGCTGCGTCCCGCGCGCTGCGAGTGGTCGCTTCTCTGATCGCAATCGCGCCGCTGTCCGGTTGTACGGATAGCGGCGCCACGGGACCCGCAGCAGATGCGGGCGTCGATGCCGGCGGCGACGCTGGCATGCAAGAACCCGTCGAAGAGGGCACGCACTTCGTTCGTGATGACGACGGCCGCGTTTTGATCTTGCGCGGCATGAACATCATGAGCTCGTCGAAGGGGCATCCCGAGCGGCTTCCGGACTTGGAAGAACAAGACGTGGAGCGGTACGCGCGGCAGTGGGGCTTCAACGTCGTCCGCTACCTGATCTTCTGGGATGCGGTAGAGCCATCGCCGGGCCAATACGACGCGGCGTACTTCGACAAGACCGAGGAGCGTCTCGACTGGTTCGCCGCCCACGGCGTCTATGTGATGCTCGACATGCACCAGGACGTGTATGCTCGGCGATTCTGCTGCGATGGCGCGCCTGAATGGGCCATCGAAGACGACGGCCTCCCGTTCGAGCAGAACCCGGTTTGGTCTCTGAATTACTTCGCGCCCGCGGTGATGGCCGCTTTCGACAATTTCTTCGACTACGCGGGCGAGCACGGCCACTTGCAAGACCGCTTTGCCGACGCCTGGGCGACGGTCGTCGCGCGCTTCAAGGACCACCCCGCGGTCCTCGGCTACGACATCCTGAACGAGCCCTCGCCGGGCTCGGCGTACCACGCGAGTGACATCACCATCACGCCGGACGACGGCGACGCAGCGGAGTTCGATCGAACATCGTTCACTGAATTCTACGAGCGAATGATCGCCGCCATTCGCGAAGTCGATCAGCACGGTTGGATTTTCTACGAACCGCGCGTGGCAGCGCCGGCCAACGGACAGCCTTCATTCATCCTCGAGCTCGACGACCCGCGAGAGGGCGATGCGCGCATCGCGTATGCGCCACACCTCTACTCGGTCCAGTTCGAGTTCAACCAAGCGTACAACCCGGCCACCGACGTCACGCTCGAGAACTGGGAAACGAACCGAAACATCGAGAGCGAGGCACAGAAGGCGCCGCTCTTGCTTGGCGAGTGGGGCTTTCACCCAGACTGGCCCAATGCCGAGCTGTTCATGCGCGAGCTTCTCGACATGGGTGACCGGATGATGCTCGGCTGGACGTACTGGTCGTACGACCCCGGCGGCTGGGGTATCTGGGAACGCAACGAAGAAGGCGAGGTCGTCGAACGAGAGAACGCCAACGCGCTCGTGCGGCCCTACCCGCAACGTGTCGCCGGCATCCCGCGTTCGTTCTCGTACAATCCTGACACGCGGGTGTTCGCTCTCGCCTTCGACCCTTCTCCTTCAGCAACGCTGCCGACCGAAATCTACGTCCCAGCGACCCGCCACTACCCAGATGGCTGGTCAATGGCTGGATGTGACGAGGACCGAGGTTGCAGCTGGACATGGGACGCGAACCTGGAGATCCTGCAGGTTCTCACCCTCAACCAAACCGCCCGAGTCGAGCTGACGATCGCTCCGGGCGGGTGACCCCGCAAAGAGGCCTCCATGAGCAAGCTAGACGGCAAACGCGTATTGATCACGGGCGGAGCGCAGGGCATCGGCCTCGAGATGGCGATAAAGTTCGCCGGCCGCGGCTCCGACATCGTGATCGCCGACCTCAACGAAGCCAAGCTCCCCGAGGCCAAGGCCACGATCGAGGCGCTGGGCGTTGCGGCATGGGGCTTCCCGGTCGACGTAACCAAGCCGGCAAGCATCGCATCACTGAAAGCGCAAATCGCCGCGGAGGTGGGCCCAATCGACGTGCTGGTGAACAACGCGGGCATCGTGTTTGGTGGCCCATTCACCGAGACGCCCCTCGACCGCCATCTCAAGACCTACGAGGTCAACACTTTGGGCGTCGTCGCAATGACGCACGCGTTCTTGCCAGAGCTCATCGAGCGTCCCGAAGCGCACCTGGTCAACATATCGAGTGCCTCGGGCTTCATCGGCCTGCCCTACGGTTCCACCTACGCATCGAGCAAGTGGGCCGTGATCGGCTTCTCTGAATCGATTCGCGCCGAGCTCAAGGTGCTCGGGCACGAGCACGTGCATGTCACCATCGTATGTCCCAGCTTCATCGGCACGGGTATGTTCGAGGGCGCCGAAGCGCCCAAGGCGACGAACATCCTCGAACCAGACTTCATTGCCGAGAAGGTCGTGCAAGCCGTCGAGCGCAACCGCATCCACGTACTGGAACCTTGGATGGTGAAGATCACCCCGCTCCTGCGCGAGCTGCTGCCGACAGCCCTGTACGATCGAATTTCGCATCTCTTTGGCGCCGACACATCGATGGCGCAGTGGACGGGGCACGACGGCAATACGGAGTCGAAGCCCGATGCGCCGGCTGCCAGCAGCGATCAGCCGGAAGCGGAGCGGTAGCGCGCCAAGCCGGAATCTGTGCGGCAGAATTCACTGCAAATTCCTGACCTTGACAGGACACCAAGGCACGCTATCCCTCGCAGCCATTCCAGCGTAGCTCAGTTGGTAGAGCGGGCGACTGTTAATCGCTTGGTCATAGGTTCGAGTCCTATCGCTGGAGCCACTAGTCGGGCCTTCTCGAGAGCTAGAAGGTCTGTTCTGTTTCTGACAGACTCGCTCGTTGATGGATTACCTCGAGTCGATTCCCGCTCTCCTCCGCGAATGGCTTCCGGCCTTAGTCACGCTGCTGGTCGGCGTCGTGGGCATCTCCACGCTCTATCGGATCTTCATGAAGCGTCAGACTCCGACGTCGGGGAGTCGCATCTCGCAGCAACTGCTGACCGCCGCGTTGGGCGGGGTGCTCACCGTCATGATCATCCTCCAGTTGCCGATTGGAGAAGCCGAGCGCGGACAGTTGCTGAGCCTCCTCGGCATTCTCGTCACCGCGGCGATCGCATTGTCTTCGACGACGTTGATCGGGAACGCCATGGCGGGGCTGATGCTCCGGTCGATCCGCAATTTCCGGCCGGGTGACTTCATCGTCGTCGAGGGGCACCGGGGCCGGGTGTCGGTGGTCGGGCTGCTGCGTACCGAGATCCAAACCGAACGCCGTAACCTCACCACCCTGCCCAACCTCTACCTGATTACCAACCCGGTCACGGTGGTGCGCGCGTCGGGCACGTTCATCTCTGCGACGGTGTCACTCGGCTACGACGTGCCGCGCGAGAAGATCGAAGAATGCCTAGTTCAAGCCGCCGAGAACGCCGGGCTGACCGAGCCGTTCGTGTTCGTGCTCGACCTGGGCGACTTCTCGATCACCTACCAAGCCGCCGGATTCCTCGAAGATGTGAAGTACCTCATCAGCGCGGAGTCGGAGCTCCGCGAGTGCATGTTGGATGCGCTTCATCGAGCGGGCATCGAAATCGTTTCACCGACGTTCATGAATCAGCGCCAGCTCGCAGCCGAACGGCTGTTCATCCCGAAAGTCACGCACGCGACCAAATCGAAGCCCCCGGCTGCAGACGAAACTCGCCCTGGAGAACGTATGTT
>JAUXFZ010000053.1 GCA_030622585.1 Myxococcales bacterium | reverse complement strand
GGCACCAAGATGGCGGCTTCGGCCAGCATCGCGCCGGCTGTCACGCCAAGCAGCAAGACGCCGAGAATAGAGAGAGAGGAAACCAAGTGTCTGCCCATCTCCTGAAGGTATCATCTCCCATCGATCCTCCCGAAGATCGGACCAAGCAGCCGATACCAGCCGCTTGGCTTCACATGCGCTTCGAGGGTGAATCTCGTTTGGTCCACGATGAGACCATGCTGCGACCGTTGGCCTCGATTCGATCGAACCCAGTTGTGTTTACCCCGATCGGTCCGTCCGATGTGAAGGAGGCCTCGACTACACCGCTGCGCCATTGAGCGTCGTGGGGCACCTCCATGACGTAGTCGAACACGTCAGCTGCGGGTCGATTGATGGCGATCGTGGCTGTGAGGTTCATGCCGACCCTCCCTTCTCTACTCGGTTGCGTATTTCTTGAACCAGGCCCGACTCGATACGTACTCGGTCAACCTGCTGTCGAGGTCGGTGGCCATCATTCCCTCGGTGGCAGTATGAGCCGATAAGAAGAATCTCTCCAGGACGAAAGGACTACTCACCATGCAGATCTTGTGGGGAATCGTCATCGTGGCGTTGTCGCTGCTGTGCTGGGGAGGGCAGGCGGTCGTGTGCTTCGCTCCGGCAACCGGAACAAGGCTGGGCCTCTCGGAAGCGCAAGCCAACGTAGAGCCGACTTTCTGGGCCGATGTTCGCGGCGAAGCCTTGTGGGACGTGCTCACGTTGTGGACGCTGGTGGTGGCAGGGGTGCTGCTCATCATCGACGACACCGCGTGGGCGCACTTCGGGCTCGTCGGGGGCGGCATGTACGTTTACTTCGCCGGCCGAGGAATCTTCAGCCGAGTCGCGGCCCTGCCAACGTCGTAACCCCTTCACACCATCGGCACTGAAAGGAGAGACTCATGGAGGTAACCGTTCTGACTTGGATCGTAGCAATAACGGGCCTGCTGCCAATGGGACTCCTCTCCGCGTTGCAGCTCGTGGCGGTCATCAACCCTCGCGAAGGATGGACAATCGAGAACGTCTACGGTGGCAACCCTGACGCGACGGACCCCAACGGACATCCCGCCCTTCATTCAGCCGCCGCCGGGGCCCGGTTCAGATTACGGTAGGCGGCGTCGATCGAGGGAGTGGGAACATCCACCCGTTCGATGAGCGAGCGAAACTCATCCGCCAAGAGTTGCCACTCTGCCCGCCCCTGCTCCGCGTGGCCGAACTTGATCGCCGCTGTCTCAGCTTTCACCATGCGGCGCATCAAGAACAGGAGAAGCGACTCGGGCAGCCATTCGAGCACGCGGTGATTGCCGGGCGTGATGGGAATGCCGTTTGCGCGCAGCACCTGATAGCCCTCGCGCATGGCGCGGAGCATCAAGCGCAGCGCAGCGTCGCTGCTCGCCAGCTGTTCCGGTTCACCTCCCGCCTGATAGAGCGCGCATACGGTGGGGAGAATCTTGGCCACATGGGTCTTCAGCCACGCGTCCATGTTCGTACACACCGACACGGGAAAGCCAGCTTCTCGGAGCGCAGACGCGATCGCGACGATGCGGGCGGACTTGCTGCCATCGAGCTCACCGATGGTCGTTGGCTGTTCGCGCGCCGACGTGATGACGTAGCGAATGGCGCCACCTCGGGGCACGGCAGCGGCGCCGGGAAATCCGAGAAGCACGCGGTCACGACCGATGGCATCGGTCATCGCGCCCGGTCCTGCCGCGTTGTTGCCGAAGAACATCACGCTCGGCGTGCGGTCGTTCGCGGCCAGCACGGGCAGCACCTCTGCGATTCGGTACTTCGGCAGGATGACCAGCACGACGTCATACGCATCGTCTGGGTCGAGACGATCCACGACCTGGAGAGACGTCGTGGTTCGTTTCCCGGAGACCCCGTCCTCGAGCTCGATCCCCTGTTGGCGGATCTGCTCGAGACGCGTCCCCCTCGCCAGGATGGCAACGTCCTGCGAGCTCTGCGCCAGCCGCGCCGCGTAGAGACTTCCGATGTTGCCTGCTCCGTAGACCAGAAACCGCACGGCGACACGATACCACGATCGGTGTCGTGCACTACCGGCATGGGCTGGGACGAAGTTCGGGGCCGCCTTCAGAAGATCCTAAATCGCTGACATGCTCGGGTTCCTCGAGGGTGCTGCCGTCGAGCTCGACAAGACCTTGCGCGCCAACATGCCTAAGGTCTGGGCGGTGGGCACCTCTCGCACGTCCGCCCTTCCCTGATGCAACTTCAACGGCCGCGCCCCAGTCGAGAACGAAGTCGTCTCCATTTCATCCTCGAAGGCGGCCTCCATGACGCCGCCCTCGATCGCTGGCTCACCAAAGGCGACTACGCCAGTCCGTCCCCTCGGGCAACGCCTAGGTCACGGCTTCAGCGAGTCGAAGAATTCCCTCTCGAATCTCATTCGGCTCGAGGCTTGCGTAGCCCAGCAAGAATCCCGCACAGGGAGGACTCCCCGCGTAGAACGGCGCCACGGGATACACTCCGACACCCAAGGCGCGCGCGCGGCCCCGGATCGAGACGGCCGCCTCGGGCGGCGTATCCCGCAACCACAGGACGGCATGATGGCCAACGCGCGCGCCTCCGACCTCAGCGCGAGTGCCAAAGGCGTCTTCCACAGCCTCGACGAGCGCCTCACGGCGTGGTCGGTTGGCCACACGCGTGCGGCGAACATGCCGTTCGAGGTGGCCGCCGTCGATGAAATCCGCGACGGCCAGCTCAAGGGGTGTGTTGCCGCCACCCCCGGACAGCGTCTTTTCAGCCTCGAACTCGGCGACATGCGCTTTGGGTACGATGAGATACCCGACGCGCAGTGCAGGAAAGAGAGATTTCGAGAAACTCCCGGCGTAGAGAACACGCCCGTCCCCATCGAGGCCCTGCAGCGACGGAACGGGGCGCCCATGGTGATGGAGCTCTCCGTCGTAGTCGTCCTCGAAGATAAATGCTTTCGCTCGAGCCGCGCGCTCTAGCAGTGCGATGCGCCGGCCCTCTGGCATGACCACGCCGGTCGGGAATTGGTGGGAGGGCGTGACGTAGACCATGCGCGGCAGCGGGGCGTTGGTCCGCAGCACCTCAGGCACCAGACCCCGTTCGTCGACGTGTCCGCGCAACACGCGCGCGCCATGCGCAACCAGTGTCTGACGCGCCGCTAGATAGCCTGGGTTTTCGACGACCACCCGATCGCCCGGGTCGATCAGAACTTGAGCAGCGAGACGAATCGCCTCCTGGGTGCCCTGCGTCACGACCACCTGGTCGGGTGAGCTGCGTACTCCGCGGGCGCGCGCCAGGTGTCGAGAGATCGCATCACGCAAGGGCCTGGCTCCAGTCGGCTCGCCGTAGTCCAACTGGCGCCGAGAGGCTTGGCGATAGCGTCGGCCGAGAAGTCTACAAAAGGTCTCGAAGGGAAGATCGCGGAACGCCGGAGGGCCGTAGCGAAAGTCGAACTCGAGCGGCCGCGCGCTCGGCGCCCACTTCGGTCGGGCGTGCTCGAACGCTCTTTCGATGCGCAACGCTCTCTTGGAAGAACGAGTCGAAGGCATGCCCGCGTGAACGGGCTCGGGCTCCACATAGAAGCCCTCGGAGGGAAGGCTCGACCGCACAAACGTGCCCGAACCCCGTCGCGCTTCCAGGTAGCCCTCCAAACGCAGCCGCTCATAGGCGGCGACGACCACGTTGCGGGAAATCTCCATCTCCTCGGCTAGAATCCGCTGAGCCGGGAGCCGATTGCCCGATTCGAGGCGTCCATCGCGAATTGCATGAACAATTCCCCGAGCGAGCCGCTCCGTCAGCGTGCCTGCGCCCTCGAAAACGATCAGCATGAGCTAATTGGTACCATGAGTTATCACAAAGTGGAACTTGATGGAGCCAGCTGCGGTCGTAGGGTCGGGGTAGGAGTTCAATATGACTACCCACCACCCGCTCACGACAGCTATCGCAGAAAAGGTGATCGACGGCCCCGATGGCCATGTCTCGATCCTTCGCGTAACGCCCGCTTCGCCGCGCGGCGTCGCCCTCCTCCTCCCAGCGATGGGGGTGGCCGCGGGCTACTATGCGAAATTTGCCGAGTCCCTTGCTGAACGGGGGATGGGCGCCGCCGTCTTAGAGCGACGCGGCCAAGGAGAGCACGAGACCAAGCCTGCGCCCGGCGTGGACTTCGGCTACCGGCAGTTGTTGGGCGATCTCGACGTCGCGTTGCAGTCGCTGCGAAACGAGTACCCCGGACTCCCCATCATCCTGCTGGGCCATAGCATCGGGGGACACCTCGCGATGCTGCAGCTCGCGCTGAAACCTCAGAGCGTCGACGCGGTCGCGCTGATCGCGACGGCGACACCACATCACGGGCCATACCAAGGTGCCGCGCGGTGGAAGGTGCGCCTCGGCACGCGCATGATCCGAACGGTCTCCTCGGTCTTGGGCTACTACCCCGGCCATCGAATAGGCTTCGGCGGACTTCAGCCCAAGACCTTGATGCGGGAATGGACCGACATGGCCCGCAGCGGCAGGTACGTGCTTGAGGGCGCGGCACTCGACATCGAAGCCGCCCTAAAAGAAGTCTCAATCCCGGCCCTGGCACTGGTCATCGACGGCGATGAGGTCGCCCCCCCTAGAGCCTGCGAACCGATCGCGGACAAGCTGCCCAAAGACCAGGTGGACTGGGTCGTGCTCGGTGCGCCGAGGATTAGCGTTCGTGCTTGTCACCATCAGCGATGGGCACGTGAACCCGCGCCTGTCGTCGAGGAAATCGTTGCGTTCATAGAGCGCCGGATACCCGTACAGCGCGAAGCCACGGCGCATCTTGCTCAGGCGAGGATCGCGGGATCGCGTGGACGATGATGGCGTTCTACGACCGATACATCATGCCGCGATTCATCGACTTCGCTTGCGGGACTGAGGCGACCACCGGACAGCGCAAGCGCATCGTGGGCCTCGCCCAGGGCCGTGTACTCGAGATGGGTTTTGGGTCCGGCCTCAACCTGCCGCTCTACGATCCTCAGCGCGTCGATGAAGTCATCGGGGTGGAGCCTCACGACGTGATGTGGAGCCGATCCGCAAAACGCCGAGCCCAGGCGTCGGTCCCGGTCGAGCGAATAGCAATCTCCGGAGAAGAGCTTGCGCTGGACGATGAGACAGTCGACACCGTTCTCGTCACATACACGCTCTGCACGATTCCCGACGCGGTGGCGGCGCTGTGCGAGATGCGTCGGGTCCTAAAACCGTCCGGACAAATGCTCTTCGTGGAACACGGCGAAGCACCCGACCCAAACGTACGCAATTGGCAACGTCGAATCGATCCGTTATGGAAAACGATCGCCGGTGGCTGTCATTCTGGGCGCCCGATCGTCGACTACATCCGAGCCGCGGGCTGGGTCATCGAACAGCTCGAGTCGGACTACATCCCAGGACCCAAGCCGATTAGCTACGAGTACTGCGGCTCGGCGCGACCCGCCTAGTCGCTTCAAAGGGCTACCTTTGATGCGCTCGAGCACGTGCGGGATTGCGCCGACCGCGCGCGCGTAGCCGATGAAGGGCGTTTATTCTGACTCGAGAATGGCAGGCCCCTAAGATCTATAGATGCGCATCCTTTGGCTCAGCCTAGTTCTCGTCACAGCGTGCGGCGGTGGTGCCGGCGATGATTGGAAGCCCGCCCCTGGCGCTCCGGACTTGATGTCGGTGATCGACGTCTGGGCGTTCTCTCCGACCGACGCTTGGTTCATCGACGGCAGCGCGACCGTGCAACGATATGACGGCGACAGCTGGACCACGCTCGAGTCTGGTAGCAGCGGCGGGCTTCTGTGCATCTTCGCGTTGTCGCCAACTGAGGTGTGGCTGTGCGCTGGCAATGACGTCTTGTTCTACGACGGTGCGAAGTTCAGGGCGATGGATGTGTCCACGCCGACGGGACTGGATGGAATAACCGATGTTTGGGCGTCGTCTCAGACCGATGTTTGGGCGGTAGGCGACGACGCGATCGTTGCTCACTACGACGGCAATGCGTGGGGACGAACCATCGCTGGCTCCCCCTTCAAGAGCTCTATTTGGGGATCTGGGCCTACCGACATCTACGCGCTCTCGACCTTTGATCTCATTCACTACGATGGATTGGGTTGGACTGAGATCGAGCTCGATGCAGGCGGCGGCGATGGCCAGGTGTGGGGAACGGGCGCGAGCGATGTCTGGGTGATGACCGATAGTTCCGAGGTGAGTCATTTCGACGGCGCAAGCTGGCAGACCATCGAGACGTTTGACTTCGTCGGTGACTTGGCGGCGGTGTGGGGGCCGGCTCCAGACGATCTATGGGCTGCCGGCAGCGCCGGAGCCATCGCCCACTACGACGGAGGCTCTTGGACGCAGGTGACACACCAACGAATCGGTGCACCTTACTTACGCCTGTTTCTTGCTGTGCACGGAACGTCGTCCACCGACGTTTGGGCGGTTGGGCAACAGCTTGGTGAGGGGGGCTCTACGGCGCTCATCTATCACTACGAGCCCTGAAGACTGCGCCAACTCCATTGGTCCACGACCTCTAACGGCAACACGGCGCGCTGTATCCCGAGGCGATCGCGTAAATTGGGGTCGTGTCGAAGCCGTCGACGACCCCGGTCTGCACACTCATCAAGGTGTTCGTAGCGTCCATCGTAACGGGACTGGCGCCGAACGCGCGATACGTTGCGACGTGGGCGAAGGCTTCCTGAGATCGAAACCGGAGGCCTTGCATATCGTCCGGCCCATGAATCGGACGCCGACTGAAGTACACGCGAAATCCGTTTTCAGCCCAATACCCAAAGACGAGCTTCCGCTTCGCAAGGACCTTTCGGACCCGTTTCTGAACCGCCGAATCGTCGAGCGCCTTGTCTGCCTCGCTGAAGGTCTCGAACAGATACGGGACCTCGAGCACAGTGAGCTCGGGGGCGACCGAGCTGAGACCAGCAACGGAGCCAAAGAACGCCTGCATGCTCCCCGCCGCCGCCCGCCGAGCCGAAGAGCGCTCGTTCATGCGGCTGAGTCGCAACGTCACCTTCACGCGGCCTTCGGTCTTTTGTTCGACGTACTCCTTGAACGCCAATGGCACAGCGCTGGCGAGCCAGCGTGCCCAAGGTCTGGGCGGTGGGCGCCTCTCCCACGTCCGCCCTTCCCTGCGCATTCTCGCGTTCGATTTTGCCACTTGGCAAAACGTTTTCCCGAACATGCTTTTCACCGTCTTTTGTTTCCGGTAACTCAGGATCCGGTTTCCCGTGATTACCCGTAGTTGCCTCAATCTGCGCGGAATCTGATGTTTTCGATTCCCACCGCCTCCACTCCACCCGGCTATTCCGTCGAGGATCCTTTCCGAGTGCGCTAGCGCTGCGCGCCACCGCCCAACGTACGAACCAAGGTTTGAAATCTGGGTTCCGCCGCCAGCGGGCGCAAGCACGCATCGCGTTGCAGCGTCGACACATCGGCGAAGCCCTTGGCAGCGGCGGCTTCCAGGGCGCGGAGCGCTGCCTCGACGTCGCCTTGCCGTGACTCTGCACAGGCGAGCCGATAGAGCGATCGCCACTGCGTTGGGTCCGACTTGCTCGCGCGACGCAGATGTTGCTCGGCGCCGTACGGATCTCCAAGTCCAAGTGCGCAGACCCCCGCCCTCAGTGACGCGATATAGGTGTAGTTCCCAGGCGCTACTAAGAGAAGTTTTTCATACCAACTTCGGGCTTCGGCAAGCTCGCCCTTGCGGAAGTAGAGCTCTCCGAGCCGCAGATAGGCATCCGCGCGCTGGGGCTCCACGTCGATCGCTCGCTTGTACCAGCGGATCGCCCCGTCCCACTGGTCCTCGCGGGAGTCGACGTCCCCCATGAACAGGATCGCATCGACCAAGTCCGGCAGTAGTTCGAGGGCCTGTGCATAGTGACGCCGAGCGCTCTCGTTCCGACCTTGTGAGAAGTCCATTTGGCCGAGTTGAAGGTAGATTTCGGGCTGCTTTGGCTCGTGGGCGAGAGACTTGAGGAATGCCTCCTGAGCGGCCTTGAGATCACCCGTCCGCAGTGCACATTGGCCGAGTGTGTTCCAAGCGTGAACGGAGCCCGGCAAGCGCTTCAGCGCGGAGCGCGCTCTGGTCGCGCAGTCGCCGGCGTCGGGAAGGGCCATCGCTCTACCGACCTCGACGACGATCTGGATACCGTCTTTGGGGTCGATGCCCCCGAGGTCTTCGGGCGCGCCAGAGTCACCCATGTAGCCAAGCGCCTGGAGCATCGCGACGGTCTGCGGGTCGAGAGGGTTCGCCTCTGCGACCAAGGCAAAGCGTTTGCTGTCTTCGATGACCCGGGTCAGTGCGGCGTCGAGCTCGAGCGCCCGGGCTATGGCCGCGCTAGAGCCGCCGCCCTCCAAGAGATTGCGCAGCTCACCGGGGTCCGTTCTCCGGTCATAGAGCTCGGGGCGCGGCGCACGGATGTAGGTCCATGCGTCTTGGCGCACCCCTTCCAGGTGCGCCATACCGCACATGAGCTCCGGATGAAATGATTCCGAGTATTGAACCAGCGATGCGGAAGGGGCGCCGCTTGCAAAGGCCTCGCTCAGATCGGCGCCCTGCGTTTCACCCGACTTCTTTCCGGCAAGACTCAGAATTGTCGGCATGATGTCCACGCTGCGTGCCGGACCGTCGTAGACTCTGCCGGCGGGGAGCTTGCGGGGGTAGCGGAAGATCAACGGCACGCGTTGGGTGGATTCGTAAATGAACATCGCGTGCGAGGCTTCTCGATGCTCGCCGAGGCTCTCTCCGTGGTCCGATGTGAAGACGAGGATCGTGTCGTCGAGAACCCCATTGGGCTCCAACGCTTTGACGAGTCTGCCTATTTGTCGATCGACGCTCGCGATCTCTCCGTCGTAGGGCGTTGCCGAAAGCTTGGCGTCGGCCTCGGGCGGTTCATATGGCGCATGCGGGTCGAAGAGATGCACCCACAGAAAGAACGGAGAAGGGGAAGCAGACTCCGTGCGTACGTCGAGCCAATGGAGCACCCGGTCCATCGTTCGTTCCCCAGAACGCTGCCACATCCGGGTGTCTGAGCCCTTAGCGTCGCTCGAAAGGTCATCGTCATAGCCGTCGAAGCCTTGGTTCAGGTTGAAGCGGCGGTGCAGAACCTCTGTGGACACGAACGCTTGCGTTTGGTAGCCCTCGGCTTTGAGACTCTCCGCGAGTGTCTGGACGCTATCCGGAACCCGGAACGCCCCGTTTCCCCGAACGCCGTGTGCGGGCGGCTCCAGGCCCGTCAAGATCGACGTGTGCGACGGAAGCGTGATCGGAGTCGGGGCGATTGCGTGTTCGATCCGGACTCCTTCGTCCGCGAAGCGGTCGGTGTGAGGCGTTCGTGCGTGCTCGTATCCGTAGCAACCGAGGCGGTCGGCCCTCAGTGTGTCGACCGTGATGAGAAGCACGTTCGGAGGGGAAGCCGGTGCCTTGGCGGTGTCCGGTTCGGGTGCGCGCCTACAAGCGGTCGACATGCTAAGCGATATCGCGAGGGCGAAGGCGAGCGTCTTCGGAGACATATCCCAGAAGTCTATAAGACCAGCCTTATCGGGTCACGGGGTTTCAAGGGATCGAGGCCGAGACCATTCGAGGTGCGGCTCAGTCGACGTCGCACACGTCGTCGCTGATGCCCGTGTCGATGGCCGTGTTCCGTCGGATCACATCGGCGAGCGTCGTGTGAAAAGAGCTCCGTTGCAGGGCAGGTTTTTGCCAGTGATTTGGCCTCCCGAGATCAAACATCCCGATTCGGCGAGTCTCCTAAGCAGCTCAAGCGAACGTGCGTTTGATCGATTCGCCGAGCACGCGGGAAGCATTGGCTTCAAG
>JAUXFZ010000095.1 GCA_030622585.1 Myxococcales bacterium | reverse complement strand
GCGGGTTCATCACTTCGAGAATCCACAAGCTTCCCCACGGCAACGCCAATACTTCGGTGCCGTCCCGCCGTGTGCGCGTTATCTGCGAGTAGTCGACGCGGTGAATGCGCTCGAACTGATGACCGTGTCGGATCTGGATGCCTTCCGGAAGATAGTACGTGTCGGACGAGGTCACGAAGTGCACGCGTTCCGCAGCTTCGCCTGGCGCCACATATCGAAGAAAGAGCTCCTGCACGCCGGAGAACCAAAGCTCGAGGTCGTGGTTCCCGGGAAGGTAGGTCACACGGTTCGTTGGCTTCTGAAGAAACTCGCGGACGGCGAGCACGAACTTTGGATGTCCCTCCAGGCACTGCTGTAGTTTGGCGATCGCGATGTCCTCGGTTACCTCGGTCGGCCATTCGCCAGCGATCTTCACCTTCAGAAGATCGAAGATGTCGCCGTTTAGAATCAGTTCGACGCTGCCATCCGCGCCGGCCAGCTGATCGTAGTAGGCGAGGAGCTCGACGAGTCGGTCATCGTGGATGAAATCCTCGAGTGGATTCAGTTGTCCGCGCCGGGTCCCCGTCCCGAGATGCAGATCGCTGAGCACCACTCGAAGCAAAGTCACCGTTCGCTACCTCCGGCTGAGGTTACGCAATGCGGCGCAATGGGCCAGCTTCTTACAAGCCGCTCGACTTGAGGCTCTGGTTTTGCTCTTCGGTCAGTGGAAGATGCAGCCCACACTCGCGTGTTTTGCCGAGGATGCGACCGTCCCGCGGATCCATGTCGGCGGTGGTAGGAATAGTAGAATGGTGGTCACCAATCGAGCGGTATCCCTGCTGAACCATCGGATGGTACGGGAGGTCGTAGCGCTCCATGTAGGCGGTCATCTCGTCGTCGGTCCAGCGCAGGATCGGGTGGATCTTGACGCGGCCGTCTTGCCGGTCGATGCGGCGCAGTCCCGCCCGATGCTCGGTTTGCTCTGAGCGCAACCCTGCCATCCAGCCCTCCGCGCCGACATCACGCATCGCTCGTTGCATCGGCTCGACCTTGTTGATTTGGAGGTAGCGGTTCACCCCCTCTTCTCCCTGCTCCCACAGCTTGCCATGCAGCGCTTCTTGACGAGCTGGAGACATGCGTGCCGCATAGAAACGAACGTCGAGCTCCAAGCGCTTGATCAAGTCTTCTGCGAATTGGTAGGTTTCAGGGAAGAGGTAACCCGTATCGATGCAGATGATCGGTGTACGGGGCGCGATCTCATGCACGAGGTGCAGCATCACGGCGGACGTCGCGCCGAAACTGGTGGATGCGATCAGCTTGTCGCCGAAACGCTGCGAGGCCCATTCGATGAGCTCTTCAGGAGTCGAGGCACCGAGGGCTCGATTCTGTTGATCGAGGTCGGTATCGACTGAGGCGACGCGGACAGCTTCCATGGTGACTCTGAGTAACTTGACAAGTCTGGTGCGGGTTTGCAACGCGCCCAGATCGGGAAAGCTACTCTAAACCCTGAAAGCCTAAAAATACAGCGTATTTTGTCACTCGCCACACTGTTTATTCTTGATAAAAAAACTCAAGAATCATCACAGAGAGACGAACTCCTCCGCGGAGCTGGGGTGAAGCCCGATGGTGGCGTCGAAGTGTGCCTTCGTCGCTCCTGCTTTCATGGCGATCGCAAGGCCTTGAATGATCTCGGCGGCTCCGTGTCCGGCCATGTGGCAGCCCACCACTCGGTCGTTCGCCGCGTCGACGACCACCTTGACGATGGTGTGCTCGCTTCGTTCGCTCAACGACAGCTTGAGGGGCGTGAACGCCGACTTGTAGACCCGAACGTCTTGGCAACGGTGCCACGCCTCGGCTTCGGTGAGACCCACGGTGGCGAGCTCGGGTTGGCAGAACACGGCGGTCGGAATGCTCATGTAGTCGACGCGGTGGTCACCCTGGCCGTAGAAGTGGTGAGCGAAATGCATGCCCTCGGCAATCGCCACAGGAGTGAGCTGAATGTGATCGGTGACATCACCGACGGCGTAAACGGACGGGACGGAGCTCGTGAAATTGTCGTCCACCACGATTCCCCCGTGGCGGCCGAGCTCGACGCCGATGTCTTCGAGCCCCAGCCCTTCGACGTTGGGCTCGCGCCCGATCGCGAACATCGGAAGATCGGTCGCGAGGACCTCGCCGTTGCTCAACCGAGCCTCGAACGAGGATCCGGTCTTGCGCAGCTCTTCCACGCGGGTTTCCAACAGGATGTGCATCCCCTTGGCTTCGAGCTCGTTGTGGAGGTGGCCCCGGAGGTCGTGGTCGAATCCGCGCAAGATTTCGTCTCCGCGGTGAACGAGGGTGACATGCACGCCGAGTGCACACAGGACCGACCCGAGTTCGAGCGCGATGTATCCGGCTCCGACGACCAGCGCTCGCTCGGGCAACTCATCGAGCGTGAACATTGCGTCGGAGGTGAGGGCGTGCTCGCTTCCGCGTATGTCCGGCTCGACGGCTCTTCCGCCCGTCGCGATTAGGACCCTCTCAGCCGTGCGCTGGGTCCCCTCGATCTCGACGGTATGCGCGTCGAGGAGCCGCGCCCGACCCTTCAACAGATCCACCCCTGCACCCTCGAGCAAAGTTTCGTAGATTCCGTTGAGGCGCTTGATTTCACGGTCCTTGTTGGCGCGTAAGGTGGCCCAGTCGAACGAGGACTCGGTCGACCACCCGTAGCCTCTCGCGTCCTCGAGGTCGTATGCAAAGTGAGAGCCGTAGACGAAGAGCTTCTTGGGAATACAGCCCACATTGACGCAGGTGCCTCCCGCGCGATCCATTTCGGCTATTGCTACCCGCGCGCCGAGTTGACTCGCTACCCGTGATGCTCTGACGCCGCCAGAACCGGCACCAACGACGAAGAGATCGTAGTCGTACTCAGCCATGCTTGCTCACCTCGACATTCCCGGGCACAGGTATGGCCGAACGGCGTGGCCGTTACCAGCTCGAAAATTCCCGTAGCGCCGCCACCGTGGAAAGTTCGGTGCATCCACCCTGCAGCAAGGTCATGGCACCCTCCTCGGTGACCCCGACGTAGAGTTCCCGCGATTCGTCCGGCACGAGCGGAACGAGTCTCTCGTCCACTCCCGCCTTGGCCAACAGCGAGTTGAGGGCTCGCACCAGAGCCCGCACGGCCACGGTTTCGTGTTCGGCGTCCTCGTCGTCCTCGTCGGTGATGGCACTGAAGTGTTCGCCTGCGCGCAGGACGAGTGGCCCTTCGTCGGTGCCGATGCGTTGGAGCTGTACGGACGCGATTTCCGGGTTGAGGTTCGCAAGAGAACTTACCAACTGATGGGCATTCACGGAGAAGTAGTCGTTGTGCATGAAGAAGCGGTCGCCGCTGCGGCGACGGGCCGCGACCGAGGCGTCGTCGTTGCCGCGATAGTACAGCCCGAGGATGTCCAGTCGACGAGCGTCGACCCGCGAGTCGTCGAGGTTCGCGGCGATTACGGATAGCTGCGTCGTGTCGAGCTCGCACGCGAGCCCCGCGGCGTTGAGGATGCGCACGAAATCCTCATCGCGCTTCGAGTAGGGTGCGCTCTCTTCCCGAGGATGCAGACCCTCGGCCGTTGGCTCGACCGACTCTTTCAGCGACGCTGTCATGACCCCCCTGCAATTTCAGTGTTCAACAAATGATGAAAAAAATCCAGTAGTGCCAAACCGCACGGTTGTTCAAGGGGATCTCTTACGATTCGTCCTCGCGGCACAATACGAACCAGGCCGGCATGGGTTTGCCAGCTTTCATCGCACGCCCGACCGTCACGTGCTTCGAGACCCCCCGCACAATGTCTTGGGTTCCGTAGTAGACGACCCTCGAGAGGCGAGCCGAGTTGGGCAGGATTTCGGGCCAGTGTTCGGGTCTCTGAGGCGGAACCCGCAGGTAGTCGACGAGCACCTCCCGAGGGACGTCGGCTGGGTAGGCTACGAAATAGCCCGGGCCAACGACGGTTTCTACGAAGCCGCCCGCGCGGTTGTAGCCCCACAGCTCGCCCCGGTCGCCCGTAGCGGGCCGGACGAACGCCTTGGCGAAGTGGTTGAATACGGGCAACGAGTTTTTCCCGTGGTGGACCACCTCCTGCATGGCATCCCGCTCGCCGCTCACGATGTCGTTCAAGGTGATGGGTCGGTATCCCTCCGCAGCCTCGAACAGTCGCGCTAGATGCGCGCGTCCCAACGTTCGAATCTCCACGACTCGCTCCGCCGCTTCGAGGTTGTCTAGATGCGACGCAACCGCGTCCATCTCGGGCGGGTCGTTGCCAAGAAGTTCGCGCAGGCGTGACATGCCGATCCTATGTCCGAAGTGGCTCGGTCCGGCAACTAGCGGATCGTGCGGTGACCGTGGATGCCGACGAGCCGTGTGGTATCTACCCGCAAGGAGAGAAGCAGTGTGAACAAACGCCGTGACGTCTCCAGATCGAAACCAACGTCGCGGAGCTCTCGTTTCAGCAGCCGCCCGGCGCGGTCATGGGTCACTTTCTTTGCCATGTCCAGCGCCTCCATTTGATTGACACCGTCCGCGTTGGCGATTTGGCGCACGATGTCGACGTACTCGGTGATGTGTTCCGAAAGAAGCTCGTGCGGGATGAGGATCGCAATGAGCTCGCTGCCATCATCGCCGTGGAAATCCAAGAGGAATTGCTGCTCGGTCATGCTTACGTGGAGCGTCGCGACGTCCCCGGCCTGGCTTTCGGCCTTGGCCAGGACCTCACGAATGTTGGCGTCCCATTCGACGTGTTGAGCGTCCGAGCCGCGCGCCCAGGTGCGCTCGCCGATGACCACCGCGTGGAGGGGCATGAGGCGAACATATCAGTTTCGACTGGGTCTGCATCTGTTGCCGGATGACTGCTATGGTCCGCCGGTGGCACCGGACTTGAGCGAGCGCAGGGACCAGGTCGTCTATCGGTGGGATCTCGACAAGACCTATCTCCGCACCGAGTTCGACACCCTGCGCGACTTGGTGCGCACCGCTTTCGAACCCGCCTCGCGTAAACGCACGTATCCTGGTGCGGGCACGTTGCTGAGAGAGATACGCGCCACCGACCCGGCGGCCATATTCATTTTGTCCGGTAGCCCCGAGCAGATGCGAAGCGTCCTCGAAGCCAAGCTCAGGCTCGACGGCATTCGCTGGGACGGTTTCACGCTCAAGCCCAGCCTTCGGAACCTCGTTCGCGGCAAATTTCGATTTCTGCGAGACCAGCTCAGCTACAAGCTGACCGCGTTGCTTCGCTCGCGGACCAACGTGTCGCCCGAGACCGACGAGATTCTATTCGGGGATGACGCCGAGGGCGACGCGTTCATCTACTCGCTCTACGCTGACATCGCGGCGGGCCGTGTGAGCCAGGATCTTCTGATGAAGATCGCGGAAGCAGCGGACGTCTATCCGGAAGATATCCCCGAGATCGTCCGCATCGCGGCGCGAGTTCCGCGGTGCGACGCTGTCCGCCGTATTTTCATCCATCTCGAGCGAGGTTCCTCGACGGCTGGATTCGGCGACTTTGGGCGGCGCGTGTGTCCCTTCCACAACTATTTTCAACCCGCGTTGGTGCTCCTCGAGGATGGGGCACTCGACGCCCAGGCGGTGCTGCGGGTCGGCGCCGATTTGGTCGTCGCCCACACGTTCAACCCCGAGGTCTTGGTAGCGAGCTTCGACGACCTGCGGAGGCGAGGCTATCTGAGTAAGACCGTCGTCGATCGCATGGCCGATGTTTCGGAGACCATCGCGCCGTCGACGTTTGGACAGGCTTCGGGCCCACTCCGGTCGCTGTTCGGCGCCATGGAGGCAGCGCGCGCCGACCTTCCGGAAGAGGTTCGGATCGACCCCGTGACCGAGGACTACCTTGCGCTGTTCGCGAAAGACCGGGCTCGGGCAAAGGCGGGAAAGCGACGAGCTCGGTGGACCCGTGAGAGCCCCTAAACCGGCTCGCGCCTCGCGCCTAACATTTCGAGCGCATCGGCTGCTAGCTCGCCGAGGGTGGTCTTAGTCTCGTCTTCGAAGTCTTCGATGAGGACGACTCGCGAGTCGCCCACGAAGCGCTCGAGGTACGGCAACGCCTCGGGGTCTGCCAATTGAGCGAGCGCTTCGATGGCGGCGGCCGTTACGTCAGGGCTCGGGTGATCGAGAAATCGACGAATCAGGGCGAGCGCGCTCGGCTCCGCGATCTCGGCTAGCACCCATGGAAGCTCGGACATGGCGGCCCCGTCCGCGTTGCGGTCGAGTGCTCGTTCGACGCCGCGTGCGAGCTCGGCGTAGCGTTCATACCCCAAGTCCCGCAGCGCCTCCCCGGCAGCCACTCGGACGCGCGGCTCCGCGTCGTTCAGGATGGCGATCAAGGCATCGGTCATGCGCGGACCGGGAACCTGTGCGCAGAGATCGGCCAGGCGTTCGAGGCGCACGGTGCCCTCCTTGCGATCTTCCATTCCGAGAGCGCTCTCGACCTCGCCCTCGAGCAGCGCGATGAGCTCCGCCGAGGCCTTCTTGCGAAGCAGCCCGGACTCCGCTTTGTGCAACACACGGTCCGCGTCGAATATGCGCTGAAGTTCATCGGGAAGTGACATCGTTCGAACCGTCCTTTGGGGGCTGCTCCCCTTTCGAGCACAGTGGCTCGAGCTCGCGAAGCAAGGATCGTACACGATCCACCGCGTCGCCGGATTCCTCATCTCGATAGCGCCGAGTTAGCTTCATGTCAGGGGAAAGCCCCCATCCACCGCCTGGCGTGGCCACGAGCGGCATGAGCCTCGCGGGGTCGAGCGGGGTGTCTTCCCGTAGGTGCAGCGTCACCCGCTTGGGCTCGGCCTCGCAACCGAGCGCGCGAACGTCGCGGAGCAGAGGCTTGAGGGACATCACCCGCACGAAGTCACGGGCCTGAGGCGGCGGCGCACCGAAACGTTCTTCCATCTCGGTCGCGAGGTCGTCAACGGCCTGCTCGTCCACCGCGGTAGCGAACCGACGATACAACGACAGGCGCAGACCGATGTCGTCGATGTACTCTTCGGGGAGGTAGTGCTCGAGCTCGATCGACAGCTCCGGGTCGACCTCTTGCTGGACGTGGTCGCCCTTGAGCTCCGCCACTGCATCACTCAGCATTTGCACGAACATGTCGAAACCGACCAGCGACGCGTTCCCGCTTTGCTCCGACCCGAGAAGATTGCCGGCACCTCGAAGTTCCATGTCGAGCGTTGCCACGCGGAAGCCCGCACCCAAGCCCGAAAAACGTTCGAGCGCTTCCATACGAACCCGGGACTCTTCGGACATCTGGTTGGGCGGTGGTGTGATGAGATAGCAATAGGCGCGCTGGTCCGAGCGCCCGACGCGTCCTCGCAACTGATAGAGCTGCGCGAGCCCGAGGGCGTCCGCTCGATCAACCAGAATCGTGTTGGCACGTGGGATATCGAGGCCACTCTCCACGATCGCCGTGGAGCACAGGACATCGTAGGCACCCTCGACGAAGTCGGTCATCGTTTGATCGAGAAGCGCAGGCTTCATTTGGCCGTGTGCCACGGCGAGTCGCGCATTCGGAAGCAGTTCTTGGAGACGCTGGGCACGCTCGTACAGGCCCTCGATGCGATTGTACACGAAGAATACCTGCCCTCCGCGACTCAGCTCCCGTTCGATGGCCTCTTTGATCAGGTGGTCGTCCCAACGGCAGACGAACGTCCGCACGGCACGCCGGTCTTGGGGCGCCGTCGTGATCAGCGAAAGGTTCCGCATGCCGCCTACCGCGAGTTGCAGGGTGCGCGGGATCGGTGTCGCGGTGAGCGTGATCACGTCGACGTTAGTCCGAAGTTTCTTGATGCGCTCTTTGTGGGTGACGCCAAACCGTTGCTCTTCGTCGACCACCAAGAGCCCCAGGTTTGCAAAGTGGACGTCCTTCGAGAGCAGCCGGTGCGTGCCGATGACGACGTCTACGGTTCCGTCCT
>JAUXFZ010000468.1 GCA_030622585.1 Myxococcales bacterium | reverse complement strand
GCCAAGCTCACCAGAGGTGCCGCCGGGGTTCACGATGTCCAAGTTCAACTCGGTGTTGCCCGCTGTCCCGCCTTCGGTACCGCTCGCGCAAGCGACCGCGAGCCCCATACAGGCCAGCACGATCAGTCTCTCGAATCGCAATTCCATTGAAGAGTCCTCGTCGATGTCTATGCGCGCCGACCATGCGCGCACGCGGGCACGGGGAGGATCGATCGGGAACGGGCTACAGCCAGGCCTGGGGCGTGGCAGTCCAGGACAGTGCCACAGCAGCGAGAACAATTGGTCAGAAAACCAACGCTCCGCACCACGCGAGTGTCGCAAGTGTGAGGTGTCTCACATCGACACACCCGGACGCTACCAGGTGAGAAGCCTGATCTCGCTGCCCTTTTGTACGGCGACGTGTCGACCGTCCGGGCTGATGGCGATGCTTCGGAGCTCGCCTGGGACGGCGCTCCAGTCTGCGGGCCGCAGCCACAGCCCTGCTCCGCCCCCGCGCCAATCCCGGACGACGATGCCCTCGGGGTGCGGAATCACGTAACGCGATCCGTCTGCCGTAATGCGGGCGCCGCGAATCGGCGCCGGCAAGGGGCTCCCGGTGCGCAGGTCGATCGGACTGCCCGCCAGCTTTGCAAATGCATTGAGCGGGACGACTCTCAACAAGTCCCCTGATGCGACGACCAAGCCCTGCGGCGCCCAGCCGAGGACGGCCCACTCGAACACGGACGCTGGACGATCGATCGGGGTCTTGCACGGGGCGTTGCCAGCGCGTCGCTCGATCGGAACCCGGTGCGTCTGCTTGCCGCGAATGGGTCCCACCTCGGCTTCGAACCCGGCGCAGGTCATGCGTACCGATCGGACGGCGAAGCGGCCGTCAGGATCTCTGATGGGCGGCAAGATGTCCGCCTCTGAGAGCCTGCTTTCGGAGCCGGTGCTGAGTTGAATGGCCCGGGGTACTCTGCCGTCGACGATGAGGGTGTCCGCATCTCGAAAGTAAAGAGAGGCCGGACTCGCTTCGCGGCCGATGGAGCGCCACGCCGCCGTCGTGCTGGCCTTGGCTTTGCGCCACGCGGCCTGCACGAGTGCTCGTTCTTCCGGAGTGGGCTGAGTTGCGGTCCCTTTCCACCAACGCTGCAGTTCTAGCGCGCGGACGAAGCCTCCGCGTCGAATCGCGGCGGTCATCGCGACCGAGACCGCGCGCGCGGTGGCGGGAGACTGCTGGCATTGCAAGCCGTGCGTGCCCGAGAGTCCAATCCTGGCCGCGCCACTTTCACGGCAGAGGGCGACGAACGCGTCGACGACCGCGAGCGCGCGCCGCCTAGCCCGAGGGAGGTCGGAGTCGAGCGAGTCCCACGCGCTGTCAGCCAGCTCTTTCAGGGTAGCTTCGGGTTGAGAAGCGTCCCTTGCGAATCCGCCCGGCCTGTTCAGCCACGCCAACGGGACGTCGGTCTCCCCGATGCGCACGTTGGCAACGACGTCATCGTAGCCGTCGGCGTCCCTGTCCTCGACGCGAAGGTCGATTTCGATTGGAGCCTTGGAGCGGTCATTGGGCGGCAAGATGGTGAGCCGTTCCCGTATCCGCGGCTGCGCTTCGACCGTGACGAGCCAGACGTTGGTTCGCTTCCCGGTCTCACAGGCGTGGTCGACGCGCACGCCGACGAGCGACGCGGACAGCTGACGAATCTCCGCTGCGGGCTCGGCGCAGTGGCTCGGCACGAGGAAGGAATCGTCGGTGCGTGCGGTGACGTCCAGCCCGCGCGGGTAGGCTGCTTGCAGGCGAACCTCCTGCGGGTCCGCCGATACGATCAAGGCGTCGGTTGGTTCGCTGCCGTCAAGGTCGACCTCGAGCGCGGCCAGCGCGTAACCGGCCTCCAAGACCAGCGTCGACTCTGCGACCGGAACCTCGACTTGGTTCGGCTCGAAAGCTGTGCCGACGGGCAGATCGGCCGCTGCCTCGTCGCCCTCGGCTTCGGGCACCGTTGTGCCGCCCGCGCCCTGCAGTCCGAATGGAACCTGCTTCCGGCCCGAGCATCCCGCGACCAGCGCCCCAGTCAGGAACGTGACCAGCACAGCTGCACAGTGCCGCGATCGGTAGACGTTCATTGGACAACCAGGCAACGCAATATGGCCTCAGTTCATCCAGCGCGGCTCATCGGAGCGACCGCCCTGCACCACATCGAAGGAGCTCTTCTTTTTCTTGCGCCGCCACGGTCGTCGTCGGCGTCCGGGTGGCCGCCTCAATCGCTCGATGAAAGCCATGCCACCGCCAATGGCCCCGATGTCCGCCGCAAGAGCGACTGCGTCGCCCGAGGTCATGAACATCAGGGCGCTCAGGGCGAGCACGAGATAAATGATGTGCACGGGCTTCATGTCGATCACGCCGAAGAGATTCATTCGTCCCTGCCCCCGGTAGGACCAGGCGAATGCTGAGATCGAGCCCAAGAGGATTGCCTGCGCGCCGTACAACGGTGACGGGTTTGCGACGAGCACCCCGACGATGAGCGCCAAGAACGCCGCCGACAACGCCGCGGTGATGCTGAGCTGAATCGTGCGCTTTGCTCCGAACCGTTGCTCGAACGGCGCGAGCATCCACCACAGGAACACGAGTGATATCAGCATGGAGAACACTGCCTGTGGGCCCGTCGGGAAGGCAAACACATGCGTGCCGAGCTGCCAGAGCGTGTTCAGCCCCGGACTTGCCGTGTCGAGCGCGAGGAATTGGAACATGGGCACGCCTGCCCAGTTCTGAAGAATGATCTGGACGATCCACGCGCCAAACAGCGCGATCAACAGCTTTTTCACGAACGGCGTCAGTGGGGGAAAGCGAAACACAGTCTTGGTCTAGTTATGATGGAGCGGGTTCGCAAGGCATCAAGGGTGTGGGCACACGGCGCCACCGTCCGCGGTTTGGAAATTGACCGTGCCGACATCCAAGAGAAGCTGGGTGCCGCCGTCGATCGGGGTGATTTGGGTTATCTCAATGGGCGAGCAGTCCACGACGAATTTGAGATCGGTGGTTGCGCGCCATCGGGACTTGTATCGCTCGAGTGGCGGGTTGGTGAGGATCTCGCCGGTTCCGTCGCATCGGTTGCGCGTCACGATCATGGTGTCGAGGTACGCGCCACCGTCGATGACGACCGCGTTCGAGTCTGTCACGGCATCGCACCGAAGAAGAAATTCAGGTGCGGCCCAG
>JAUXFZ010000166.1 GCA_030622585.1 Myxococcales bacterium | reverse complement strand
CTCAACCTGGAAAGGCCTGTGCCGGCAGTGGACGCAAGTCCGCGGAGCTGCACGAGCGCACCGCGCAATACGCAGGCGCTGCTCGCTTTCCGGATGCGCGGGACGCCGAAGGCGCGTAGGAGGGGCCTACATGAACGTCGCGACATTCCTCACATCGAGACTCCTGTACCCTCTAAGGAAGCCGCCATACAGATGGGAGTACTACGGTCGGATCAAGTTCGTGAGCGACCGGATCAAGCAACTGCCGCTGGACCGGCCGAAGGTCCTCGATGCGGGGGGGGGCGACAGGCAACAACCTGCTCCGGAAATTCGGGATCGACGATGTGACGACGCTCGATCTCGACAAGTCCGCGGACATCGTGAGCAGCGCCGCCGACATGCCGGTGGAGGACGGTGCGTTCGATGTCGCGACGTGCATCGATACGCTGGAGCATATTCCGCAGGGTCTTCGGATCAAGGTAGTCGAGGAGCTTCTGCGGGTGGCCTCGAAGGCGGTTTTCGTGGTCGCGCCCCTCGATTCGCCCGAGAACAACCAGGCGGAAGAGCTGGTCCTGAAGTACACGCGGAGCCGGTTTCTCGAGGAACACCGTGAGCACGGGTTGGTGGACTTCGACGCCCTCGAGGCACTGTTGGCATCGCGGGTGGCAGAAGGCCGGATCGCCCGGTACGAACGGCACGAAATCGACTCTCTGCTGAACTGGATCCTTTCGATGACCCGCTCGGACATCTCCGCCGACCGGATCTATCCGGAGGCGCATTTCGTCGAGAACCGCTTCTGCCCCCGCCGCGTCGCCCTCTGCGTCTACAAAGACTGAGGCACACCTGGCTATCGAGAGTAGGGCTGATGGGAAGAACAGACGCGCGCCTTGGCTCGCATGGCGCAGCCGCGTTTGGTGGAGGCTTGGCAGCCCGTTTCGTACAGCGTTGTCCGGTGGAGTTCGGGGTGCCGATGGAGGCGGTGATTGCCGCGATGATCGTGAGGGTGGACCGAACTCGGTCCCTCACGTGCGCCGACGGCTCGACATACCGGAGTCGAGCCGAGTCAACGTAGCTTCGTGTCGCTTCCAATCGATCGAGGCACCACCGCCGTGGTCTATTGCTCGGGGCTTCCTGCTTCGGGACGACCTGCACGACCAGCGGTAGCGGGACTGCCTCCCTCATCGCAGCGGGGCAGAGGCTTGTCCCACCCCCAAGCTCGCACTAGGGTCGCCCGGTGCGTTTCGATCAGGTCTCCATTTCCAGTGTCTCCCACGTCGATGGAGCCGACCGGGTCACGTCCGCGGAGCTCGAAACGAAGCTGGCTGAACCCATGCGGCGGCTCGGCCTCCAGCCTGGTTTCCTCGAAGGGGTCACCGGCATCCGAGCGCGCCGGATGTGGGGCGTCGAGTTCCAACCTTCGCAGGCGGCGACGGCGGCCGCGGAGCTCGCGATCGCGCAGGCCGGCATCGACCGCAGTCGCTTGGGAATCGTCATCAACACCTCCGTCTGCCGTGACTACATCGAGCCGTCGACGTCGTGCATCGTTCACAGCAACCTCGGCCTCGGTCCTGACTGCATGAACTTCGACCTCGGCAACGCATGCCTCGGCTTTCTCAATGCGATGGACATCGTTGGGAACATGATCGAGCGCGGTCAAATCGAATACGGGCTGGTGGTCGACGGCGAGAACAGCCGGTTCGTCGTCGAGAGCACCATCGCGCGACTGAATGATCCTGACCTCGATGAGGCGACGTTTCGCGAGAACTTCGCCACGCTCACCCTCGGCTCGGGCGGCGCGGCAATGGTGCTCGGGCGGAGTGATCAAATGTCCGTTGGTCACCGCTTCGTTGGCGGCGTGACGTCGGCGGCCACCGAGCACCATCAGCTCTGTCGCGGGCAGGTCGACCAGATGCAGACCAAGAGCAAGGAGCTGCTCATTGCAGGCGTCACACTCGCAAGGCAGACCTACGCCATGGCAAAGCGGGAACTCGGTTGGAATCCGGACGCCGTGGCCGAATACATCTTGCATCAGGTGAGTCGGGCAAACACCGACAAGCTCGCAGAGGCGCTCGAGCTTCCAACCGACAAGTTCATGCATGCCTACGTCGAGCTGGGTAATGTCGGGCCTGCGGCCGTTCCGATGGTGCTCTCCAAGGCAGCGGAAGCAGGGCGCATTCAGCCGGGCGATCGGGTGGCGCTGATGGGCATCGGCTCCGGGCTCAACTGCAGCATGTCCGAAATCATTTGGTGAGCGGACCGTGAAGGTTTCCGACGAACTCTATCCGTTTGAGCCTAACTGGCTAACTCTGCCGTCCGGCCATCGGATGCACTACGTCGATGAGGGTCCTCATGACGCCCCGGTGGTCCTGATGCTTCACGGAAACCCGACGTGGTCGTTCTATTGGCGACGATTGATCTCGGCGCTGCGCCCCAGTCATCGCGTCATCGCACCCGATCACATCGGCTGCGGGAAATCCGACAAGCCCGGCGATGACACGTACTCCTACCGACTCGCCGAGCGGGTCGAGGACATCGAAGCGCTGGTCGAGCAGCTCGGCCTCCGAGACGTCACGCTCGCGGTGCACGACTGGGGCGGGATGATCGGCATGGGCTGGGCGGATCGGCACCCCGATCTCGTCGCGCGCTTGCTTGTCTTGAACACCGCGGCATTTCCAATGCCTTCGACCAAGCGCCTGCCCGCTTCCCTCTGGTTGGCGCGTGACACCATGGCGGGCGCGCTCTTGGTGCGTGGGTTCAACGCGTTCGCACGGGGTGCAACGAGGCTTGCCGTCACCCGAGTCAAGCTTCCCAAAGAGGTGCGTGACGGCCTCTGTGCGCCCTACGACAGCTGGGATCACCGCCGCGCGGTGCTCCGCTTCGTGCAGGACATCCCACTCAGAGAAGGCGACCCGAGCTTCTCGTTGGTTCGCCAGGTGGGCGAGCGCCTCCATCAGTTCAACGACCGGCCCGTCTTGATCTGCTGGGGCGACCGTGACTTCGTCTTCGATGAACATTTCCTGAGGGTTTGGAAGAGCGCCCTTCCCGATGCGGAGGTTCACCAGTTTCCCGACTGTGGTCACTACGTCCTCGAAGATGCGCCGGCGGAGATCGAGGGGCTCGTGCGCCGGTTTTTGGGAATCGCCGAATGACGCTCGAACTCTCGACGGTAGCCGACGTGCTGCCGCAGATGGCCTCGACGCAGCCCGATACCACGGCCATCTTCTTTCCGACGAAGCAACGCGACGCGGCGGGCAACGTCATCTACAACAAGGTCTCGTATCGAGAGCTCGACGAGCGCAGCAGCCGAATCGCCGCCGGCCTCCACGCCGTTGGAATCGAGCGCGGTCATCGCGCCGCGCTCATGGTGCGACCGAGCCCCGAGCTCTTCGCCCTGACCTTCGGAATGTTCAAGGCCGGCGTGGTACCGGTGATGATCGACCCGGGTCTCGGCATCCAAGGGCTGAGCAAGTGCCTCGCGCGCGCGCAGCCCAGCGCATTCGTGGGAATTCCCATCGCCCACGCGGCTCGCATCGCCCTTGGCTGGGGCCGGGCGACGGTGGAGCGAACGATTACCGTTAGCGGCTGGGGTCTAGCAAAGCACACCCTGGCGCAGGTCGAAGCGCTCGGCGCAACGCGGCTCGCCGCAGGCGACCAGCCCGTGCCCACCGGCGGCGACGAAGTAGCGGCTGTCCTGTTCACGTCAGGGAGCACCGGGCCGCCCAAAGGCGTCGTCTACCGGCACCGCCACTTCCTCGCGCAGGTCAAAGCGATTCGAGAGATGTTTTCGATCAAACCGGGCGAGATCGACCTGCCTACGTTTCCGCTCTTCGCGCTTTTTGACCCGGCGCTCGGCATGACGACAGTCATCCCCGACATGGACCCGAGCCGGCCGGCCAGCGTCGAGCCGCGAAACATCATCGAGCCCATTCAGCGATTCGGGATCACGACCATGTTCGGGTCACCTGCGCTACTCAATACGGTCGGTCGGTATGGCGAGCAGCACGGCATCAAGCTGCCGAGCCTGCGTCGTGTGATCGCGGCCGGGGCGCCTATGCCCGGGCAAACGCTCGCCCGTTGGCATGCCATGTTGCCCGACGACGGCGATGTGTTTCCTCCCTACGGCGCCACCGAATCGCTTCCAGTCGCCTGCCTGCCGGGACGCGAAATCGTCGCGAAGACCTGGGCCGAGACGGAAAAGGGAGCCGGGGTTTGCGTCGGCCTCCCGGTCCCCGACATCGAGGTGAAGGTGATTCGCATCAGCGACGACGCGATCGCAACCTTTTCCGACGATCTCGAGCTCGAAGACGGCGAGATCGGCGAGATTGCGGTCCGCGGCCCGATGGTGACCGAGGCGTACTTCGCAGATGAACCCAATACGGCGCTATCGAAGATCCGAGACGGCGACTTCATCTGGCACCGCATGGGCGATGTCGGTTGGCGCGATCGCGAAGGGCGCCTTTGGTTCTGCGGCCGCAAGAGCCACCGCGTGCTCGTCGATGGCGCGACGATGTTCACCGTCCCATGCGAGAAGATCTTCGATGCACACCCGGCCGTCTATCGTTCCGCGCTCGTCGGTCCCCGAGGGCTGCCGACGCTCTGTGTCGAGCTCGAGCCTGGACAGCGCTCGGCAGACTGGCCGGAGATCGAGCGGCAGCTCCGCCACATCGCCCAGGCACATCCACAGACGAATCGCATCTCGCGCTTCGTCCGGCACCCGAGCTTCCCGGTCGACATCCGGCACAACGCAAAGATCGGACGCGAAAAGCTCGCAAAATGGGTTGAGGCCAAAGGTCCATCATGACGGTCCTCGTCACGGGTGGCGGAGGCTTCATCGGCCGTTCGATCGTCCGGGCCATACTCGATCGGGGTGAACGCGTGCGCGTGCTGTGTCGGGGCGACTATGCCTTGCTTCGCGAATGGGGTGTCGACCTTCAGCGGGGCGATATTCGCGACCACGATGTGGTGGCGGCGGCGGTCGAGGGATGCGACGCGGTCTTTCACACCGCAGCCCACATCGACCTGTGGGGCCCCTACGAAACCTTCTTCGCCGTGAACACGCTGGGGACTCGCCACGTCATCGACGCGTGTAAGAAGCATCGGGTTCCAAAGCTCGTCTACACCAGTACGCCGAGCGTCGTGCACTCAGGAGACGCCGTGTCGGGCGTCGATGAGTCCGCGCCCTATCCTTCCCAGTTCGAAGCGCACTACCCAGCGACCAAGGCGCTTGCGGAGCAAGAGGTCTTGGCCGCCAACAGCGAGGCGCTATCGACCGTCGCGATTCGACCCCATCTGGTCTGGGGCCCGGGGGACAGCTCGGCCCTGCCACGGCTGGTCGCCCGCGCCAAAGCCGGGCGTCTACGGATGGTCGGGCGGCCGCAGCGGATCGACACGACCTACATCGACAACGCGGTCGCAGCCCATCTCTCGGCGTGCGATCGACTCGCGCCGGGCTCCCCGGTCGGGGGCAAGGCCTACTTCATCACGCAGGGAGAGCCGCTCGAAGGCCCGACGTTCATCAACGACATGCTCGACGCCGCTGGCCTGCCGCCCGTCACGCGAACCATTCCCGTCCCCGTCGCCCGCTCTGCCGCCGCCCTGGCCGAGGCGGTCTGGAACACTTTCAAACTGCACTCCGAGCCCCCGGTGACCCGTTTTCTGGTGAGCCAACTCTCGACCGCGCATTGGTACGACATTTCCGCAGCCCGCCGGGACCTCGGTTACGACCCCAAGGTCAGCTACGCAGAAGGCATGGTGCGGCTCAAAGCGTGGGCCCAAACCCAAACCTGGTAGCGGTTCGTCGAGCTCCGACCACTGAGCCATCATGCGCTTGGCCGGCATTCGGTCGCGAGCCAGGCCGTCACAAACGGTCACTCGATCAAGGCAGTTCAAGCCCAGCGCGGCCATCGCTCCGAGCAAAGCGCGTCTACGCGCACCTTGGATCGGGTGCACAGCTGCGATTAGTGGAGTCTTTGCAGCCCGCTGCGGCACCTCACGTCAACGTCAGGTCAACGGGCAAAAAGAAAGGCACCTAGCGTTTTCGCTAAGTGCCTGACTTCGTTGGTTGCGGAGGCCAGATTTGAACTGACGACCTTCGGGTTATGAGCCCGACGAGCTACCATGCTGCTCCACCCCGCGGCCTCT
>JAUXFZ010000392.1 GCA_030622585.1 Myxococcales bacterium | reverse complement strand
GATTCGGGCAAGACATGAGGATAGGTTGGACTCCGAGCCGCGTTTCCCAAAAGCACTGATCACGGCCGCCACCTCCCGTGGTATATGACCCCCTTGCGACCGCCTGCAGATCGAAGGAGCCGGGGATCACTGCGCTGAACGACAGGCTGAGGGCACTCGTGAAAGACGTGCCGCCCTCGGTTGTGGTCTTCCTGATCGCGCTCCCGCTGTCCATGGGGATTGCGCGTGCGTCGGGAATGCCGGCCATGCTCGGGTTGATCACCGCAGTGGTGGGCGGCATCACCGTCGGCGTCCTTGGCGGTGCGCCCCTTCAGATTTCGGGGCCGTCGGCGGGTTTGAGCGTGCTCGTGCTCCAATGGGTCGGCGCCTATCGCAGCGAGGAGGACCCCTATGGCATCACCAGCATCGCCGCCATCGTCATGATCGCGGGGCTGCTGCAGGCGGCCGCGGGTGTTCTCAAGTTCGGGGCCTATTTTCGCGCGGTGTCCCCGGCCGTCATTCGCGGGATGTTGGCCGGGATTGGGATCATCATCGTCGTCAAGCAGTTCCACGTGATGATCGACGACGACGTCGAAGGCAGTGTCCTCTACAACATCTACAAGATCCCCGCTGGTGTGCTGAAGGCGTTCACGACTGGGGGTGAGCGCTATCATTACATTGCCGCGTCGATCGGGGTGGCCACCCTGCTCACGATCGCGATCTGGGATCGTTTCCGTCCTTCGAGAGTGCATTTTGTTCCTGGCGCACTTGCAGGCGTCCTCGTTGCGTCGATCGCCGCCGCGATGCTTCGGTTGCCGATCGACTACGTCGTCGTCAAAGACTCGCTGTTCGCCTACATCACCCTGCCCACCGCCAGCACACTTTCGAAGTTCCTCGAGGTCGACATCTTGATGTCTGGCGCGGCCCTCGCTTTCGTCGCCAGCGCCGAGACGCTGCTCTGCGCTACCGCCGTCTCCGGTATGCACCAGGGCCAACGCACCAACTACGACCGCGAGCTGACGGCGCAGGGCATCGGCAACCTTGCATGCGGCGCTTTGGGAGCACTCCCGATTACGGGTGTCATCAGCCGCAGCACGGCTAACGTCGAGGCGGGCGCGCAAACGGGATCCTCCTCCGTCTTGCAGGCAATGTGGATCTTCTTGTTTGCCGCGCTCGTTCCAGGACTCCTTGGTCTCGTGCCAGAGTCGGCTCTGGCTGCGATCCTGATCTACGTCGGCGTCCGCCTCCTCCAGGTTTCCGGCCCTAGGAAGCTCCTCGAATACGGCTGGCCCATCTTCGGGATTTACGCGGCGACCGTCATCGGCATCGTGGCCATCGACCTCCTGACGGGCATCATCATCGGGCTCGTGCTTTCGACCGTCAGGTTGGTCTACTCACTGGCGCACCTCGACATCGAGCGCGTCGACGTGGGTGACCGCATCGAGCTGCATCTCCACGGCGCGGCGACGTTTGTCGCGCTCCCCCGGCTCGCTGCTGCCCTCGAGGATATCCCTCCCGGTACTGAGCTTCACATGCATGTCGACGAGCTCGATTTCATCGACCACGCGTGCCTCGATCTCATCGCTGCCTTTGAATCGCGACACAACGACACGGGCGGCAGCGTCATCATGGAATGGCACTCGTTGATGGGCCGCTACACTCGGGGCGGCATCCGTGCCGCGGCCCGCCGAAGCGCAGCTCCCCCAGCACCTAACGGTACGAAAAGGGATTAGTCGAGGGGGCTACTCGCAGCGCGGGTCGGCTTCCTACGCCGATCGATCGCCACCGAGCCCTTGTCCGCGGGAAGCAAGTTCCTGTACGTCCTTCCCGCTTGGGTGTTGATACACTCGTAGGTCGAACTCCGGGATCACCGCCAAGATGTGATCGAAGATGTCCGATTGGATGTCCTCGTACGCCGACCAGCGTTTGTCCGCGCTGAACACGTAGATCTCGATCGGCAAGCCCTCAGCGGCGGGTGGCAGCTGGCGCACCAGAAAAGTCATCTCTTGGTTGATCATCGGGTGGTTTCGAAGATACGAGACTAGGTAGGCTCGGAACGTCCCGAGGTTCGTCATGCGCCGGCCGTTGACGAGCACACTGTCGTCGATCTTGCGTTTCGCGTTCCAATCTTGAAGCTCCTTTTGCTTCTCGCCGATGTAATCTTTCAGGTCGCCGATCCTGCGAAACCGATCGATCATGTCCTGCGTGCAGAACTCAACACTGTTCATGTCGATTTGGATCGCGCGTTTGATGCGCCGCCCTCCGGATTCGCTCATCCCGCGCCAATTCTTGAAGCTAGCGGTGATGATCGCATAGGACGGGATCGACGTGATCGTCTTGTCCCAGTTCTGCACCTTGATGGTCGTTAGCCCTATCTGGATCACGTCGCCGTCGGCGTTGTAGTCGGGCATCTCGATCCAATCTCCCTTGCGAAGTAGATCATTCGATGCGATTTGAATGCCGGCGACGAAACCGAGCAGCGAGTCCTTGTAGACGATCGCCAGCACCGCGGTCATCGCCCCAAGTCCGCCTAGCAAGACAGTCGGTGACTGATCGATGAGAAGCGCGATGATGATGATGACCCCGATAAACCACATCGCGATGGTCGTCGCTTGGACCAACACGCGTATCGGGACTCGGCTTTCTGGATGGTTGGCTTGATAGACGTCCAAAAAGGCGCGAAGCGCTCCTGTGATTGCCAACAACGTCACCAGCACCACATACGCCTCGAGCACGTTGCGGATAATCGCGTTGAGCGCAGGCCAATTTGCGAAAATCGCGGGCGCTAAGGCGTAGACGACCAACGCCCCGGCGATGTGCGCGCCCCTGTGAAACGTCCCGTGTTCAAGAAGCTTGTCGTCCCACTTGGATCGAGTGCGCTTGGCAAGGGCGGCTGCGAAGCGGAGCAGGACCTTGCGGACTACGAAATCGACGACCCAAGCCAGCGCCAACATGGCACACAGCAGAACGAGCGTAGTCGACGCATCGATCGCCGACTCTTTCAATCCCGCTAGCTTCAGCCTCTGTTCAACCGTTTCGCGCATGCCGGAGGCAGAGCGAAGCATGGGCACTCCGGCCTTTCAAGCGGGCAGATCAAGCCCCGCCACTTGCACCAGGCCCGCACTGCCCGCACGCTCGCATGCGGTGGCACAAGAACGGCAAGAAGATCGCACCTCGACGCGAAAGAGGCCAAGCGCCGAGCGTGAGGAGCTCTTTTTGGACTTGAAAGGCCGCGGTCGTATCCGTGCGGTCGAGTACAAGGGGCCCGAGGGAGCCCCCACGCTGATGTTGCTCCACGGCCTTGCCGCGACGGGGCCACTGAATTGGTTCACCGCGTTTTCCGATCTCGCCGAGCACTACCATGTCGTGGCGGTCGATCACCGCGGCCATGGCCAAGGGATCCCGACGCGCCGCTTTCGATTGAAGGATTGTGCGGACGATGTCGTCGCCGTGGCGGACGCGCTCGGCATCCGCAAATCCATCGCCGTCGGATATTCGATGGGCGGGCCCATTGCGAAACTCTGTTGGAGCCGGCACCCCGAGCGCGTACGCGGGTTGGTTCTTTGCGCGACGGCAAGGCATTTCACGCCGGAGCGGTACCCGGTCCTCACGCGAGCGATCTTGCCCGGCGCTGTCATCGGTGCTCGCGTCGCGCCCAAGCTCGTGCTCGGCCAGATCATCGAAGGCATGGTCAGAGACATTCCCGCGCCGAACGTCAAAGACTACGTACGCAAAGAGATGTC
>JAUXFZ010000190.1 GCA_030622585.1 Myxococcales bacterium | reverse complement strand
GCGACCCGGATCCGGCTCGACACGGGGCTCTGCGCGCTCGTCGCCGGCTCGAAGGTCCAAGTTTGCACCGCCTCGACGGCCGCGGCGTCGAAGTCAGCGCCCGCAGAGTGCTCCACGACGATGTCGGTCACGTTCGCGTCCGGTGTGATCGTGACCAGCAGGATCACCGTGGGATGCAGACCCTGGCCCTCCCGTCCCGACGGGAATTGGGGTGGAGGTGAATCGAGCAGATGCGGCGGGTGCAAGCCAGTATCAGTGTCAGTGCCAGTGCCAGTGCCAGTGTCAGCGTCCGTGTCAGTGCCGGCGTCAGGCCGGGGGTTGGTGTGTGGAGCTCCCTGCGCGTACACCGATCCGGCTGACCACAGGGTCAGGACCCCGAACACGATCGCGCACGCAATGCCTCTTCGTTCGCTCTTCACTCGCTACTCCCACCGAACGCAATAAAACACACCACCCAAGCAAGGGTGGGCGATGACCCGCGGGCGATGGGAAGCATCGACCCTGCGGGGGGCGCGCGTCAGGCAGGGGGCGAGGTTTTGGGAGCGAGGCGCAGAAGGACGGTTCGCGCAACCACGATCGTATCTGCGACCGCCAGGTCTGCTGCGGCAGGCGCGGACCCCGTGGACACCATCCACGCAACGATCGAGAGCGGCGCGTCGCGCCGGTCGACCGAAAATGCACAATGGTCGTGCGCCTCGTTGGGGCCGTCGTCCGGGGTCCCACGAGCCGCTGCCGAGTCACCGTGGGTGTGCGGGGCGGCGACGTGCGGATGTCGGCCGCCGCTATGGGACAGCTCGCCGTGCTCGGGGCATCGAGCATGCTCGACCAGCAGCATGTGGCCGCCATTCGACCCCTGCAGGAACAGCCCCAATATGCCGGCGAGGACGCAAGCGAGCCGAATCATTGCGGATGCGGAAAGACGCTGGAGCGCGGAGTGCATGGTCAGTCCACGACTATTGCCCGGGCACTCGGCAACGCAAGTGGGCGCTCATGTGCGCTGGAGTGGCTCACCCAACGGGGCTACACCCTTCGAGTCTCCCGCACGCTATCCTCTAATGGGCCTTGGGGGGCCCCCTTGCTGATGTCGAGATTCGATCCTACCGAGGTTACACGGCGCCATGTCTTTGCGCAGAAGGGGCTCTCCAAAAAGGAGGAGCAGGCCCGTATCGTCGTGCTCGCGGGTAACCTGGCTGGCGACAAGTACGCCATCGGCGCCGAGCTGACGTTGGGTCGCGGCGAGGGTGTCAATGTGAAAATCGACGACACGCTCGCGTCGCGGATGCACGCGCGCATTATCCAGCATGAGAACGGGTCCTACGTGATCGAGGACCTCGAGAGCCGCAATGGCACACAGGTCAATGGCATGGCCGTTGCGCGCCAGGTACTGGCGTACGGCGATCGGATTCAGATCGGCAGTTGCTTACTCCTTTTTGCCCACCACGATCCGATGGAGGAGCAGGTCGCGCAGCGTCGCAAGCTCGAGGCCATCGGACGGCTCGGGACCGGCGTCGCCCATGACTTCAATAATCTTCTCGGCGCGGTCCGGGCCAGCATCGACTTCCTGAACGCGCTGCCGGGCGAGACCAAAGTCAGTGACCCCGACGTGCGCGAGGCGTTCGACGACATTCGCACGGCAGCTGCCACGGCGACCGAGATGACTAGCCGTTTGCTGGGCTTCGCACGGGAAATCGAGCGAAGTCACACCGAGGTCGATCTCTCGGAGCTCTGCCGCCATGTCGTCCAGCTCGCGCGCCGCACCTTCCATCGCAGCGTCCACATCGAAGCCGCCATCGGGCGTGGGCTCACGGTGACGGGCGACCGAGGGCAGCTCCATCAGTTGCTGATGAACCTTCTGATCAATGCGCGCGACGCGATGCCCAACGGGGGGAAGCTCAAGATCACGGCCAAGAAGGCCGACCAGCTCGACCTCGAGAAGGCGCCGCTCAACCCGTTGGTCGCCCACGCCCTGATCACGGTGGAGGACACTGGTATCGGCATGGACGACGCGACGCGGGAGCGCGCCTTCGATCCGTTCTTCACGACCAAGGGCGATCAAGTCGGCGCGGGCCTAGGTCTCGCCGCGGTGTACGAGATCGCAAAGTCTCACAACGGCCACATCACGCTACACAGCGTGCCGAATCGCGGAAGCGAGTTTCAGGTCGTATTTCCACTGACCAGCGAACGCCGCTTGGGGCCTACGGAACCGAGCTTACCGGCGATCAGGCTCCCGACGACGCAGCTCTTGATCATGTTGGTGGACGATGAGGACGTCGTCCGCCGCAGCGCCGGCCGGGTGGTTCGGCAGAGCGGTCACCGCGTGATCTTCGCTCGAAGTGGTGAGGAAGCCCTACGGATCTACGATGAGACACAACCGCGGCCCGACCTGGTGCTGATGGACCTCAACATGCCGGGGATGACGGGCGATCAGGCCTTCAAAAAGCTGCGCGAAGTGGACCCGGATGCACCCGTGGTGTTCGTGTCGGGGTATTGGGAGCGCGAGCTCGAGCGCGAGCTGCGGAGCCTCGGTGCGCTCGGCTTTGTCCAAAAGCCCTATGAAGCTGCTACGCTCCGGGACGCCATCGTTCAGGCGATGACGGCCCAGACCTCATGATCAAGTACATAGGCTCGAAACGGGTTTTGGTGCCGCACATCGTGCGGGCGATGTCGGCGTTTCCGGAATCGGGGCGGGTCCTCGACTTGTTTTCCGGAACGTCGCGGGTCGCGCGTGGCCTCAAAGAGACGGGCCGGCACGTGATCGCGAACGACCATCTGGCGTACGCCGCGACTTTGGCACGCTGTTACGTGCAGGCGGATGCAGATCGGTGGCGCGACGACGCGACACGGATCATCGCGGAGCTGTCGACGGTCGCCCCGGCGCCCGGGTACTTCACCCAAGCGTTCTGTGAGGACGCGCGATACTTCCAGCCGAAGAACGGCGCGCGCGTTGACGCGGTTCGCGAGGAGATCGTCCGCCGTGCCTTGCCGTCGGAGCTCGAGGCCATTGTGCTGGTGTCGTTGATGGAGGCGGCCGATCGAGTCGACTCCACGACCGGCGTCCAGATGGCGTACTTGAAACAGTGGGCCGCCCGCGCCTCCAACGACCTGCAACTCCGCGTGCCCGCGATTGTTCCCGGCCCCGGCGAGGCGCTCCATCTCGAGGCGGTCGAAGCGGCGTCATGCGTGAAGGCGGACGTCGCGTACATCGATCCGCCCTACAACCAGCATAGCTACATGGGCAACTACCACATCTGGGAGAGTCTCGTTCGCTGGGACAAGCCGGAAACCTACGGGATTGCCAACAAGCGCGTCCAGTGCAGGGAGTACAAGAGCGACTTCAATTCCAAACGCCGAATTCGGCAGGGGCTGCGCGACCTGTTCGACGCGATCCGCTGCAAGCACCTGCTCGTCTCGTTCAACAACGAGGGGCACGTCGATCGGGAAGAAATGATCGCGCTTTTGGAGGAGAAGGGGCACGTGGGTGTCGTGGCCGTCGACTTCAAGCGCTATGTCGGTGCGCAGATTGGCATCCACAACCCCCGTGGAGAGAAGGTCGGCCGCGTGAGCCATCTGCGCAACAAGGAGTATTTCTTCGTCGTGAGTGAACGCCGCGACACCGTGGAATCTGTTGTGCGGGCGATCGAGTCGAGCGTCGACGAGGCTGCGCTTGCATCGCGCGCCGCCAGGGGCAAAAGGAAGAACCATGAATCTAAACGATGTGCTGAGTGACGAGGCCCAGAACGCTTCGATCGTCGAAGACGTGTGCGGCTTGGTCGACGACGAAGTGGCGAAGCAGCGAGGCCTCAGCGGAGTCGCCGTCAAAGCGAGCTACAAGCTGGTCCAAGGCGTAAAGCCCGGCTTCGTTCGCAGCGTCGTGCGAGTCCTGCTGCCAGACTTCGCCACCGTGCTCGAACCGATTTGCGAGAAGGCTGCGACACAGGGGCAGTCGGTGGGAAGCTACTTCAGCGCGCATACGCCGGAGGTCGCCGACGCCCTCCTCTCCGTGACCGATGGCCGTGCGCAAAATTCGGAGCACCGCTCGGTCAAGGGCGCTTACAGCAAGCTTCGCGGCTCTGCCCGCAAGAACGTCGAAAGCGCAGTTCCGGGCCTAGGTCGAATCATAGAGAAGTACGTGTAGCGCCTAACCCGTCGCAAAAAGGGGACTGTCCCCTTCTACGAGGAGGTCATCTCAGCGCGGCGAAACGGTGATGGAGTTCAAGGCTGCGGCCTTGATGCGGCGACGGCTTCAGGAGGGCCGATCTTCGCGCGCATGTCGACCACTGCGGCGCGGGTGCGGGCGCTTAGGTCCGCGACGGCCTCAGGCTCTTCTAGCTCGGTGTTGGGATAGAGCGGTCGGCCGATTTGCACCGTCACGAGACGATCCTCCCGACGCTTGCTCCCACCGGTCTCGACCTCGTCGCGCGACATCAGGGTGAACGTGCCCGTCAGCGCGACGGGCACCACGGGCTTGCCCGTCAACACCGCCGCCTGGAACGCGCCGTTCTTGAATGCCCTGAGCTTGCCGTCTTCGGTGCGCGTCCCTTCGGGGAACACCAGGAGCGGCTGCTCGTCACGGAGCACGCTCTCGAACGCCTCGGTGACTGCGATGGCCGCATCCTTACCTTTGCTGCGGTCGACGGGCACGTGCCCTGCAAGCCTCAAGTGCCACCCCAGAAAGGGGATGTTCATCACCGAGCGTTTGACCGCCCACTTGAAGTTGCCGGGCAGCGCCGCCCCGAGAACCAAGATGTCGATCAAGCTCTCGTGGTTGCTTGCGTAGACGAAGCCGCCGTCCGGGACGTTCTCTTCGCCGCTCGCTTCGATGTAGATGTGAAGCCCTTTGGCAGAGGACTGACTCCACTGCTTGGCTGCCCAAGTCGACGCCGCGCCTTGCGTGAGCGGCCCGACCGTGATGGAGAAGATCCCCCAGGTGACGGTACGCGTGCCGAACGGAACCCACTGCTGCAACCAACGTCCTCGCTGGCGCCAGCCCATCTCGCCCCCCTTGCGAAAGATGCCCCACTCGGTGCGCACCCACTCGACTGTGTTCTTCGAACCCATCCACGCCTCACTTACCACTCCCGTCGGCACATGAAAAGCGCTACCAACGCGTCGGCGGCGTCGACGTGTACCCAGTGGCCGGCGTCTTCGAGCACATGCACCGCAATAGCCGAATTCTGCGCCGCGACTCGCCCGATGCGCGCTCGATCCGACGGCGAGAACACCTCGGAACGGCCCCCGATGACGACGTCGAGGGTGCACCCAGCTGGCAATGCGTCGACCACGTCCCAACTGTCGGTTCGCGCATAATCTTCGACGAGATCGCGGATCACGTCGAGGTCCGGTCCAAAGGTGCGTTCGCCATCGTTTGTGCGACGTAGATTCATTGCGAGCCACTGCGCGATCGGTGGTGGTTGCCCGGCTCCCGTGACGGCCGCGACGAAAGCCTCACGCGACGCCCACCGGCGGGGGAGGGACTCGAGTGTCCGAATGACCTCAGCGGTTGCCGTCGTGTCGCGGTTCGCAGCGCTCGGGGACGGCGAAGAGTCGATGGTCCAAGCCTCGGTGCGTAGACCCTGACGCGAGCGCAGCCACTCCAGCACCACTTTGCCACCGAAGCTGTGGCCGAGGGCGCCGCCCACCGGTGCGCCGAGGGATCGCTCGAGCTCGGCGACATCCCCGGCTGCCGCGCCCACTGTGTGCGGCGTCG
>JAUXFZ010000434.1 GCA_030622585.1 Myxococcales bacterium | reverse complement strand
GCGAGCAGCAGCCGGCTCTATTCGCCCCCCCGGCATCGGCGCTACGGTATCACGGACCCGCGTTTAGGCCTTGAGAGCTTCAGCGCCGCCAATGATTTCCATCAATTCCTTGGTGATGGCAGCCTGGCGGGCTCGGTTGTACTGCAGGGTCAACCGGTCGATCATGTCGGTCGCGTTGTTGGTGGCGGAGTCCATGGCGGTCATTCGCGCGCCGTGCTCCGAGGCGACCGACTCGAGCAAGGCTCGGTAGATCTCGACCTCGACGTACATCGGGAGAAGCGTGTCGAGCAGCGCCTCCTGATTGGGCTCGTAGATGAAGTCACCGAGCCGGTCGTCGGGTAGCTCCAAGGGCTTGATCGGCAAGAACGGCTCGATCACGACCTGCTGTGTGATGGCGCTCTTGAACTCGTTGTAGACGAGGTAGCAGGAATCGAGATGCAGAGAGGTGTAGTCCTCGACGATGTAGCGCCCGATTTCGCCGGCCTTGTCGACGCTCAGGTCCTCGAAGACCCCAAGAAAGTCGTGGCGAATGTTCGCATTTCGGCGGGCGAAATAGTCGCGACCCTTGCGGCCAATGATCCCGAAGCAAACCTCGCTGCCGTCCGCCTCGAGCTCCTTCCAGCGCCTGTAGGCCGCCTTGTTGATGCTGGAGTTGAACGCGCCGGCCAAACCACGATCGCTCGTCAGGACGACGAGCATCACGGTCTTCGGTTCGCGCCGCGCGAGCAAAGGATGAACGTCCTCGTCGGCTCCGACGCGAGCAGACACGCCGCTCAGCACCTCGTGGGTCTTGACAGCATAAGGACGAAGGCGCTCGATATTCTCTTGCGCCTTCCGCAGCCGAGCGCCTGCAACCAATTTCATGGCGCGGGTGATCTTCTGCGTGCTCTTGACGCTTCCGATGCGCTTTCGAATGACCTTGAGATTCGCCATGGTTGCTTAGTCGGCTTGCTTGGGTTCGAAAATTTCGCCGAAAGCCTTGAGGGCTTCGTCCAGCTGACTCTCGAGCGTGTCGTCGATCTTTCCCTTCGACACGATGTCGCTGAGGATCGAAACGCGCTCGGCCTTGAGCCAAGAGATGAGCTCCTGCTGGTAGCGGCCGATCGAGTCGGTCGGAAGTACGTCGAGGTAGCCGTGTGTGCCGGCGAAGATCGAGATGACCTGCTCTTCGACGGGCCAGGGCACGAACTGCCCCTGCTTGAGCAGCTCGACGAGGCGCTCACCGCGCGACAGCTGCTGCCTCGTTGCCTCGTCGAGATCCGACGCGAACTGGGCAAAAGCGGCCATCTCTCGGAACTGCGCGAGCTCGAGACGGAGCGTGCCGGCGACCTGCTTCATCGCCTTGATCTGTGCATTACCACCGACACGCGACACCGAGATGCCGACGTTGATGGCGGGGCGAACGCCGGAGTTGAACAGGTCCGATTCGAGGAAGATCTGCCCGTCCGTAATCGAGATGACGTTCGTCGGAATATACGCGGAGACGTCGCCTGCTTGCGTTTCGATGATCGGCAACGCCGTGAGCGAGCCGCCCGAATCCGGAAGCTTCTTCGCCGCGAAGCCAGCGCCCTTTTCCTTCGCGGCGGCCTCCGCCTCGTGTCGTGATCCCGGACCACTGAAAACCTGATTGCCGAGGCGGCTAGGCTCCTGATCCTCTTTCACCACCACCCATTCCTCCGCCATTTTGGCGGCGCGCTCGAGAAGGCGGCTGTGAACGTAGAAGACATCGCCCGGGTACGCCTCGCGGCCGGGAGGGCGGCGAAGAAGAAGCGAAAGCTGACGGTACGCGACCGCCTGCTTCGAAAGGTCGTCGTACACGCAAAGCGCGTGTTGGCCGTTGTCTCGGAAGTACTCGCCCATCGTAACGCCGGTGTACGGCGCAATGAACTGCAGCGGTGCGGGCTCGGAGGCGCCCGACAGAACGACGGTGGTGTACTCCATCGCGCCGAACTGCGTGAGCTTGTCGACGACCTGGGCAACCGTCGACTGCTTCTGACCGATCGCGACGTAGATGCAGAAGACGCCCTTGCCCTTCTGGTTGATGATCGCGTCGAGCGCGACGGCGGTCTTACCCGTCTGTCGGTCGCCGATGATGAGCTCGCGCTGACCGCGGCCGATTGGAATCATCGAGTCGATCGCCTTGAGGCCGGTCTGAAGCGGCTCGCTAACCGGCTGACGCGCAACGATGCCCGGAGCCTTTAGCTCGACGCGGCGGGTGAGCTTGCTCTCGATCGGGCCCTTGCCATCGATGGGTTGCCCGAGGGAGTTGACCACGCGGCCAACCAGCGCCGGGCCGACAGGGACCTCGACGATGCGGCCGGTGCGCTTGACCGTGTCGCCCTCGTTGATGCCGACGTCGGAGCCCAACAGCGCGCAACCGACGTTGTCTTCCTCGAGGTTGAGAACCATACCGTACACGCCGCCGGGGAACTCGAGGAGCTCGCCCGCCATGGCGCCTTCAAGACCATATAGGCGGGCAATGCCGTCACCTATTGTCAGAACGGTGCCCGTCTCGACCACATCGACCGACTTTTCGTAGGACGCGATCTGCTGCTTGATGATGTTGGAAATCTCTTCAGCGCGAAGTTGCATTTTGCAAGGCTCCTGATTCGATGCGGTTACGGCGTTTCGCCGTTCGCAAGCAAGGTCTCTCTAAGCTCGCTCAGCCCGTTGCTGAGGCTCCCGTCGAAAACACGGTCACCAACGCGGGTGACCACGCCACCGATGAGCGAAGGGTCTTCTTTTTTCACGAGCACGACCTCTCGGTCGGTCACTCGTTTGAATTTCTCTGCAAGCTGGGCGTAGTAGGCATCGCTCAGGGGCTTGGCGCTGACGACCTCGACGCGAACCCGGCCGGTCTCGGCCTCCGCAAGCTCGTCGAGGGCCCGCAGCACCTCTTCGAGATGTCCCAGGCGCCCCTTGTCAGCGAGCAGTTGAACCGTGTTGCGGACGAGGGCGGAGCAGCCGAGCTTCTCCATCACCCCGTCAACGGCAGCCTTCAAGGCAGGTCTCGGGATGACGGGGTTGCCGACGATCTCGCGAAGGTCCGCGCTGACCTTCCACGCGTCAGACAGCGCACCAACGTCCCGCAGCACCGCGTCCAACTCGCCCTGCTCGCGAGCCAGATCCAACAAAGCCTTTGCGTAGCGGCGTCCAAGCGCGCTCATGATTGCCGCTCCTCGATCACCTCGTCGAGACGATTGAGATACGCCTCGGCGAGCTGGTCTTGATCGCCGTCCGTAGTCCGCTCCTGCAGCAGCTCGTGCGCGGCGGAGACAGCGGCGACGGCAGCCTGCTGCGTGAGCTCCTTGCGAAGCTGCTTGATCTGTTGCTCGATCAGAAAGCTGGTGTCCTTGCGGAGCCGAGCAGCCTTTTCTTCAGCCTGCGTGACGATGCGGTCGCGCTCCACCTCACCGGCTTTGATCATGTCGCCACGAATCTGCAGCATCTCCTCGTCGAGCTTCTCCAAACGAGT
>JAUXFZ010000235.1 GCA_030622585.1 Myxococcales bacterium | reverse complement strand
CGAGCGGCCGTGAAGGGCGTGGACACGGCCAGGGTGCGGTCGGAGGTCGGGGACGCCGTCTATCACCTCACCGAAGCCGGCGAGGCGCTCTCACGCGGCGCAGAGCTTCGCCCCGAGGAGACGTCGGTATTGTTTTGGCTGAGGCGTGGTGTGCCGGCAGAGGAGCTCTCAGCGCTTCCGGGATGTGGCCTCGCAGGGTACCGTTTTCTCTGGATGCTCAAGCTGATGGGCGCCGTTTCCCCCAAGGAAGGAGGCTCGTATCCGCTGCTTCTCCGAAAACGCCGAGAGTTGCGCAGGCAGGCATCGGCTCACGCACTTCTCGACCTTCCCGAAGGCGCGGGCGGCAGGGACGCGCGCGTCGCGCTCCGCAAGCTGGTTCGCGATCTTCACCCCGACCGGTTCGGCGACCATGCGCCGCTGGCCCTTCGTCGGGCGTCCGGCGAGATCATGACCGCGTTAGTCAACGCGGAGGCGCGCATCGCGTCAGGGCGCGGATAGCATCACGCCGACGCAAGCAGTGTGCGGCGTTCACTCGGTTCGCTGGTGCACGTGCAACGCGTCTGCCGGTTTCCACCCGCCAGCTTCGAGAGTTGCCTGTCGCTCGAACGTGGACCGAACGAGGTCGCCATCGAGGTCGCCTTCCGCGCGAAAGGCGACCGTGCGCAAATCCTCGTTGCCGTTGAGCGCGCAACCGTCTCGGCTGGGCGTGTAGGTGTAGCTGTACCGAACGGGCCGGTCGGGTTGGAAGTCGAGCGCTTCCCATGTGGAGTGGCCCCGTTCGTCGTCTGCGAAGAAGTCGACTTCCACTGAGTCGACCGTCGGCGCTGCGGGCGTCGGGCCGGCGCTCGGCGGCAGGCAGTAGCGCTGCCCGTCGTCCCAGGACGTCGCGTAGTAGGCGGCTGTGCGGTCGCTCATCTCCTGGCGAAGCTCGGCGGCCTCGTTGATCTTGTTGGTGCGGACTCGGCGCAGGAACGTAGGAACGAACACCGCCAGCACGATGCCGATGAGACACAGGAGGAGTGCGGCTTCGATCAAGCTCAATCTCGGATCAGCACGTGGCAAGGCCGCAGGACTGTGCGAGGCCCCAACCCCCTTGGCAAGACGGTACAAGACGGCACGAGCGGCCTAGCTGGCGTCTTGGAGGCCGACCGTGGTCTCGATCGGATCCGCGACGAAGAAATAGAGGGTGGACGGCATGTACGGAAAGTCTTCTTGTCGGCGAAGCTCGAACTCCTCGTTGGCGCTCCGGAAGGCTTCCGAATAGGCGCGGTCGCGGAGTTGCGTGAGGCGGATCTCGATTTGGGCTTTCACCTTCGGGTCGCGGATCACCGAGTACATCTCTTCGAGGTGGTGCAGCTCCCGATCCCGCTCGCCAAGCCTTCGGAGCGAGGTTGCGTTCGTGATGACGAGCCATGCCGGGCCAGCCCCCAGGCGCGCCGCCGCCATCATGTGCTCGTTGCCCTCGGCCTTGAGACGCTCCCGGTCCGGGTCATCTCTCGGAAGATGTGGTACGAGATCGTAGATGATCGTCGCTCCGGCATCCCAGGCCAGGTCTCCGTCGCGGGGGAAACGCTCCACGCCACGGCGCAGCACGTCGATCGCGCGTTCGATGAACTCGGGTGGGGATCCGGTCGGCGTGTAGACGCCCGCTACGCCGATCCAGCGGTATACCCGCCGGAAGTCCGGGTCGAGCGCCAGCATGGATTCCCCGTAGTTGAACACGTGCTTGACGGCGCCCCTGTTCACGAATTCATCGCCAAAGTAGATGAGGGCGCGAAGCCAGATCAGGTCCGCCAGTGCCCGCCGATGACCCAAGCTCATGACCTGCAACCACTTGGGTGGTGGCAAGTAGTAGATGTCCTCGTACGCCTGCATCGAGAGGTAGTGGTCCATGGCCCGCCCGCGAAGCGACCAAACCCCCGCAACAATCCCGAGCATCAATACGATGGCAACGATCCGAGCCTTCACTCCTCCATCCTATCGCAAAAGGCCACGCGCTCAGCTTAAACGGAAAAGGCCGCGACAAGCGTCGCGGCCCTTCCAGTCGTTACCTCTGGCCGATTACTCGAGCGCCTGGAACGAGTTGATGCCCGGTGCCCGATAGAGCGAGTTGTCCGGGTTGGTGCCGGCCTCGAGACGGAAGGTCGATTCCGTGCCGTCGCCGTCGAGGTCACCATTCGCGGCGAACGTGTACACCGTCTGGTCGTCCGGTCCGTTTCCGCAGGCGCTGGCGTCCGGCGTCGCGTCGACGCTGTACTGGTAGTAGAGCGGGTCAGCCGGCGCAAAGTTGACAGCGGTGAATGCCGCCGTGTCGGTCTCGTTCGGCCAGTCCGGGGTCATCTTGGCGTCGGACGGGGCGTTGTCCATCGCTGCGTCGTCGACCGTGCAGTGCGTTGAGGCGCTGGCGGTGTCGCCCGCGGTGGTCAGGCCCTGGCCCCAGTTCTCAGCCTCGTAGTACGCGGCAGCGCCCTGGAACATCGACTTGAGGTTCGCGCCTGCTTCCGAAGTCTTCGAACGCTTGACGTAGTTGATGAATGCCGGAATCGCGATTGCGGCAAGGATGCCGATGATGGCGACAACGATCATCAGCTCGATGAGGGTAAAGCCCTCTTTCTTCGACAGTAGCTTGTTCATTTCTTTCGTTCCCTTTCCCCCGGGCCCAGTGCCCGCTTAACCTTGAGTTGCCCAAAGACACTGCAACTGCCGTGCCGATTGTCCCCAACCCCTCACCAAAGCGGAAATTATTGACGAATCTGGGATCCGCACGGCCGAAAACGGGCACCAAGCGACAGATCTCGTCACCCGCAGGTGACGGAAATTGTCACTCCCAGCCGCCGTTTGCAGTGGCACTGTTATAGATGTGGCTCGATTGGGAGTAGATTTCGAGGAAGAAGTCGTCGCCGTCCTCGTCCAGGTCACCCTGAGCCCGCGCCGCGAACCAATGGTCGTCAGTGTCCAGGTTGGTGTTGGCCGGCGCATCGTCCCCGGGAACGCCCGCCACGGTCGCATACTGGAAGCGGATCGGGCCGTCCGGGGCCGCCCCGAGCTGTTGCCACTCGGTGGTCGTGGTCCACGTGACGGGGTCGATGCCGGGAATCGTCGAGGGGTTGTAGGTTCCCCAGTCGTCTCCATCGACGGCACAATATTGGCCAAACTCGCTTCGGTAGGACTCCTGACGCTGCTTGATCGCACCGAGGAAGGTCGCCGCTTCGGTCACGCGGGCCTTGTAGATGTACGCGGTGAAGCTAGGGATCGCCAGAGTGGCTAACACGCCCATGATGACGACTGCGATCATCAGCTCTGTGATTGTAAACCCTTGGTTCTTCTTCATTCCCATCCTCCGGTGCCCGAGGCGCTGTTGTACATGATGCGCGAGTCCGAATAGACCTCGAGAATGAACGAGGTGCCGTCTCCATTGAGGTCGCCTTCGGCCTGCGCCGCATACCAAAGCGAGTTTCCATCCAGATTGCTGTCGGCCGGGGGCGCCGTTCCCGGCTGTCCCGCGACGGTTGCGTAGCGAAATCGCACCGCGCCGGGTGGGCTGAGCCCGAGCATCTCCCATTCGGCCGAGCTGGGCCAGACCACCGCGTTGGCTCCTGGAAGCGTGGAGGGTGTGAAGGTGCCCCAGTCCGTGCCGCTGACGGCCGCGTAGTTGCCAAAGCGGCTGCGATACGCTTCCTGCCGGGTTTTGATCTCATTGAGAATGGTCACCGCCTCGGTGACACGGCCCTTGTAGACGTAACTCTTGAACGTCGGGACGGCGATCGCCGCCATGATGCCGACAATCGCGACGCCGATCAGTAACTCAATCGTGGTGAAGCCAGCGCTTCGTAGGTGACGCGACAAGGGACATCCTCCAGAACTCACTATATCAATCGCCGGTCATATCGCCCACTTCGGGCGATATGTGTTTTGCCAAACGATAGCGGAACTGCCGGAAGCTCATCCCGAGCAGCTCTGCAGCCTTGGTGCGGACGCCCTCGGTCTGATCGAGTGCGCGGAACAGCAGCTCCTTTTCGACCTGAGTGAGGTACTCGTCCAGGTCGAAGCGGCCTTCGGGGATTTGGGTGAGACTGACAGCCTTCTTCGAGGGATGGGTGTCGCCGAGATCTTCGCGGTTCACGGTGTGGCTCGGGGCCAGCGTGACGCCGCGCTCGACGATGTTCTCGAGCTCGCGCACGTTGCCGGCGTACGGCTGCTGGGCGAGCCAGCGCATCGCTTCAGGCGTAAACTCCAGACGTCGGCCCTGCAACGCCGAGTGCTTTTGGAGGAAGTACTCGGCGAGCACCGGGATATCCTCGGGCCGATCTCGGAGCGGTGGTGCCTCGATTCGGATCACGTTCAAGCGATAGAAGAGGTCCTCGCGGAATGTGCCCGCTTCGACTTCGGACTCGACGTCGCGGTTGGTGGCGGCGACGACCCGAACGTCCACCTCGACCTCGGCGGTGCCACCGACCGGGCGGACCTTTCGGTCCTGCAACACCCGCAGCAGCTTGACCTGCAGCGGCGGTGGCAGCTCGCCCACCTCGTCTAGGAACAGAGTGCCGCGGTGGGCAGCCTGGAACAGGCCTTCCCTCGCCGCGGTGGCACCCGTGAAAGCGCCCTTGACGTGTCCGAAGAGCTCGCTCTCGATGAGGTTCTCCGGGATCGCGCCACAGTTCAGCACCACGAAGGGCCGCTCGGCGCGAGGGCTTTGAAAGTGCAGCGCGCGGGCGACCATCTCCTTGCCCGTGCCGCTTTCGCCTGTGATCAGAACACTCGAGGTGGCGTTCGCAACCCGCTTGATGAGGTCACGAAGCCGGTCCATCGCAGCGCTCTTGCCGATGAGCTGCCCCTCCGTCCACCGCGCTTTGACCTCGGCACGGAGCGTCTGATTTTCAGCTACGATCGCGCGCTTCTCGAGGGCTTTTTCGAGTGTTGCTAGCAGCTCGTGATTTCTGAATGGCTTTTGGACGTAGTCGTACGCTCCCTTGCGCATGGCTTCGACAGCCTGCTCGGTGGTTGCGAACGCTGTGACCATCAAGATTTGGGTGTCGATCGAGCGCGCCCGAACCGCGTCCAGGACCTCCATGCCGGTGCCATCCGGCATCACGAGGTCG
>JAUXFZ010000255.1 GCA_030622585.1 Myxococcales bacterium | reverse complement strand
TCCCAACACGTTTCTTCCGTTCCTCCAGGAATGCTGGCGAAAGCGCATTCCCGAGACCTGGGACGAGCGCGGATACGACTACCCGAAGGATGTGCCGATCGAGGAGCTGATTCCGGTGCCGGAGAACGCTGCCTTGTATGCGGCGTACGGCGCCGTGCTGTACGGCATGCACGAGCCGCGCGAGGTGGGCGTCTACGAAGGCCTCGACGATCTCCGGCGCTACATCCTCGAGGGCCGTAAAGAGCGTCTCGGAGAAAGCGCAGGCCCGCCGCTGGCGAGCGATGAGGCAGAGCTGACGCAATTCCTCGACGCGTACCGGATCCCCAAATTCATCGAGCCAGAGATGCCTGCGGGCAGCACGGTGAAGGCGGTGATCGGTCTCGATGGGGGCAGCACCTCGTCCAAGGCAGTGTTGTTGGGTGAGGACGGCGAAATACTGATGAAGTCCTACGCTCTGTCGAAGGGCAACCCGATCCAGGACGCCAAAGAGCTCCTCGAAGATCTGCGCACACGTGTTCGCGCCAAGGGAGCCGAGCTCGACATCATAGGCTTTGGTGCGACGGGGTATGCGGCCGACGTGCTCGAGGAGTGCGTCTGCGCAGACGTCAACGTAGTCGAGACGGTCGCTCACATGATGAGCGCCACCCATTACTTCGGCGACGTCGATGTCATCTGCGATATCGGCGGACAGGATATCAAGGTCCTCTTCATGGAGAACGGGGACATCAAGACCTTCAAGCTGTCGAACCAGTGCTCGGCAGGCAACGGCATGCTGCTGCAGGCGATGGCCGATCAGTTTGGCATTCCGGTACAAGAGTACGCAGAGAACGCCTTCAATGCCGAGCTCGCACCCACGTTTAGCTACGGCTGCGCAGTCTTCCTCGATACGGACCGCGTGAACTTCCAGAAGGAAGGCTTCGGTAAAGACGAGCTGCTCGCCGGCCTCGCGCAGGTCCTCCCGAAGAACGTTTGGCAGTACGTCGTGGGCGTGCCACGCATGGCCGCGCTCGGGCGCACATTCGTGCTGCAGGGCGGCACTCAATACAACTTGGCCGCCGTCAAAGCGCAGGTTGACTACATCAAGGAGCGCGTACCCAACGCGGAGGTCTACGTCCATCCGCACAGCGGCGAGGCTGGAGCGATCGGCGCCGCGATGGAGACATTGCGCGTGGTGAAGCGACGAGGCAGCTCGACCTTCATCGGCTTCGATGCCGCGATCGATCTCAGGTACGAAACGAAAAACGACGAGAGCACGACCTGTCACTTCTGCGCCAACGAGTGCTCGCGCACCTTCATCGATACCTACCGTCCCGACGGCACGACCAGCCGCTACATCAGCGGCTTCTCCTGCGAAAAGGGCATGGTCGAGTCGAAAGATGCGATGGAAGAGCTCGTCAAAGAGCGCCGGAAGGTCCTGAAGGAGTTTCCGAACCTCGTGACCCACGAGGGGCTCAAGGTCTTCAAGCGGGTGGGAGGCGTGCAGCCCATGCCCGAGGCCGGGACGCCCGTTGAAGACGTCAAGGTCGAGCGGAAGTTCTTCGGGTCGATCGAGCGGACGAAGTATCAGCGCGCGTTCCAGCGGTCATCCGAGGCAGCCGCCGAGAAGCGGACCAAGTGGCGTGTCGGCATTCCGCGCGTCCTCAACATGTATTCGACCGCGCCGTTCTTCCGCACGTACCTCGAGGTGCTCGGCGTCCGACCGAAGAACATCGTCTTCAGCGACCCCAGCTCGGAGGATATGTTTGCCGAGGGCGGCAAGTACGGGTCCGTCGACCCTTGCTACCCCTCGAAGGTGGCGCAGGCGCACTTTCACCAACTGTTCTTCCACAAGCATGTGAAGACGCCGTTGGACGTGATTTTCTTCCCCATCTTGACGCATGTCCCCTCGTTCGTGACCGACGCGATCGACTACACGAGCTGTCCCATCGTCGCCGGCACGCCTGATGTCATGAAGGCCGCCTTCACCAAAGAGCAGGACTACTTCGCGACTCGCGGGATCACATACATGGCGCCCGCCTTCAGCTTCACCGAGCCAACTCTCCTGAGGCGCGCCATGTTCGAAGCGTTCCGGGATGAGCTCGAAATCACCGAGGACGAGAGCGATTTCGCGGTCGCCGCAGGTTTGGCGGCGCTCGACCGGTTCGACAATGAGCTCCAGGCCAAGGGCAAGGCGATCCTCGATCAGGTCGAGTACGACAACAAAATCGCCATCCTCGTGGTGGGCCGCCCGTATCACCTCGATCCCGGACTTCACCACAACATCCCCGATGAGTTCCAGGTTCTCGGCTATCCGATCCTGAGCATTCGTTCGATTCCCAAAGACGAGGAGTGGCTCCGGCGCTTCTACAAAGAGGGAGAGGACGTTCTAAGCATTGGTGACGTGTGGCCCGAGAACTATTCGGCCAATTCCGCGCAAAAAGTCTGGGCAGTGAAGTTCGCCGCGCGCCATCCAAACGTGGCAATTCTCGACCTCAGTAGCTTCAAGTGCGGGCACGACGCGCCCACCTACGGCATCATCGACAGCATCGTTTCGAGCAGTGGCCTGCCGTCCGTGTCACTTCACGACATCGACGCCAACAAGCCGGGCGGGTCGATCAAGATCCGCGTCAAGACCTACGCGCATTCGCTCCAACTCCGCCAGGAGCACCTCGAAGATGTCGCGTCCCGCAGGGGCCAGCTCGAGCGCCGCATCGACGAAAAGCGACTGGAGCTGCTCCAAATGAAGCAGGCGCAGCTTGCGGAGCATCGACGCGCCGACCTCCAGCTCGAGCGCCAGATCAAGGAGCTCGCGGAGAAAGTGATGAGTTATCGCGCCCAAGCTGTGGAGAACCGGGAGGAGGGTCTCTCGGAGGGGGCGTCCAAGAGTTTGATTCGTCTTGGCAAGAAGACCAAGGACGGGAACATCGTCCGAGTTTGAGGGGCTGAAAAATGGCTGATGGTTTTGAAATCGACGTTGAGAAAGAGCTAGCGGAGTTCGAGGCGAAGGAGCGAGCAAAGCTCGGTCTCGAAGACAACCGAGAGCAATGGACCGACTCCATGATCGATCCGTTCTTCTCTGCGTCTGAGCGGCCGCGTACGACCATCCTCAATGGTGGTCTCACCTTGTCGCACGACGAGTTCGTCGCGGCGGCGTTGCAGGGCATTGGCTACAACACGCGCGTGATGGAGGTCGCCGACAACGAGTCGCTGCGCCACGGAAAAGAGTTTGGTAACAAGGCACAGTGCAACCCCACGTATTTCACCGTGGGCAATCTGGTGAAGGAGCTTTGTCGCCTGCGCGACGATGAAGGCCTGAGTGCCCAACAGATCATCGACGAGTACATATTCCTGACGGCCGGCGCCTGTGGCCCGTGCCGTTTCGGGATGTACGTGACCGAGTACCGCAAGGCGCTTCGGGATGCGGGCTTCGACGGGTTCCGAGTCGTTCTCTTCCAGCAGCAGTCCGGCTTCAAGCAGGCCACCGGCGAGGAAGTCGGCCTGGCCCTCAATCCTCAGTTCTTCATGGCGCTCGCTCGCGCTCTCTTCGCCGGAGACGTGCTGAACGTGATGAGCTATCGGATTCGCCCCTACGAGGTCGAAGAGGGCGCTACCGATCGCGCGATCGCGGCCGTGAAAAGAGACATCTGTGACGCCCTCGAGCACAATCAAAGCGTCCTAAAGGCGCTGTGGCATGGCCGAAAACGCCTTGCGGCCGTAGAGGTCGATCGCCTCCAAGCGAAGCCTAAGGTCGCGATCATCGGTGAGTTCTGGGCGATGACGACGGAGGGCGACGGCAACTATCACCTTCAGCGATTCATCGAGTCCGAAGGCGGGGAGAACGACATTCAGACCCTCGTCAACTGGCTCCTCTACACCCTGTGGGAGATGCGGCACGACACCGGGCGGCGCATGACCTTGCGTGCAGAGGACAAGGGCTACTACGGACTCGAAGGGTCGGATGTCGGTTACAAAATGGCCGGTGTGTGGCTCGGCGAGCTTGCGCTCCGAGCCACCTTTGCGACGTTTTGCGGGGTCACCGGCCTCAAGCGGCACAAGCTCCCGGACATGGACGAGATCGCAAAGATCGGCCACAGCTTCTACAACAACGAACTCCGCGGCGGCGAAGGTCACATGGAGGTAGCCAAGCTCGTGCTCAACGTCGCGAAGCAAAAGGCGACCATGACACTCAGCGTGAAGCCGTTTGGCTGCATGCCGAGCTCGGGCGTATCGGACGGCATTCAAACGGTCATCACCGAGCTTCACCCGGACGCGATCTACTGCCCGGTCGAAACCAGTGGCGACGGCGCGACCAACTTCTATTCCCGCGTCCAAATGTACATGTTCAAAGCGCGCGAACGGGCGCGCAAGGAGCACCAGGAGGCGCTCGATGCGTACGGCGTCACCGAGGATCAGGTCCGGGAGTTCTTGAAGGGGTCCGCCTACGGCAAGACCCTCTACAAGGCGCCACACGTGATGGCTGGCACGAGCGCGGACATCATCCACCAGGTCGGGCCACTCATCGGAAAGGGCCGGCTCGGCCGCGCGAAGGTACACACCACGCGCGCCGTGACTCGCACGAAGGGTCTCTTCACGAAGGATCTCCCGCACGCGAAGCAAACCTTCGACAAGATGGCTCCGTACCTGCCATCACTCGGGCGTCTCATCTACGTCGAGCTCAAGGAAAAGCTTCCGGCGCCTAAGGAGGCCTGGGAGACACTCATGCGGCGGGCCGTACCCCAGTCCGAGGAGAGCGCCGAAGCGCTCATCTCGACTGACCACGAGTACATCCCGGCGCCGACGCCACGCGCAGAGCTCGACCCGGAGACGGTTCGTCTCCAGGTCGTCCACTGAGCCGCCTCCCTAGGCGCGAAAGTCAGCGCCCAACCTTTACGGGTTGGCGTGGGCTGGGAGCTCGCCCGTGAGGCTCTTTAGGAAGGTCACGATGCCGTTGACCTGCGCGTCGGT
>JAUXFZ010000163.1 GCA_030622585.1 Myxococcales bacterium | reverse complement strand
GGAACATGGAGATCAGCCACGGTTTCACGATCTCGTCGGACACCTTCTGGTCGTTCTACTACACGGCTGCGGGTCTGCACGGGCTCCACGCGCTCCACGTCATTGCCGGTTGCATCATCATGCTGATCATCGCGCGCCAGGCATGGAAAGGCGAAGAGCTCCACCGCGTCGAGTTGATCGGGATCTACTGGCACTTCGTCGACATCGTGTGGATTTTCCTCTTCCCGCTGCTCTACATCGCTAAGTGAGAACTGACGATCATGGCTGAACATCAAGACCACGCAGACGACCACGGCCAGAGCTACTACGTGAAGATCTGGGCCGTCCTGCTCGTGCTGCTCATTCTCAGCGTCCTCGGCCCGATCGTGGCGCCGTATATTGCGTTCGGCTTCCTCGAGGCCTGGATGATCACGTTGATGGCCGCATTTGGCATCGCGCTGGTCAAGGCGTACCTCGTGGCCGCCAACTTCATGCACCTCAACGTCGAAAAGAAGTACATCACGTACCTCCTGGTGGCGATGCTGATGCTCATGCTGCTCTTCTTCGCGGGTACGGCCCCGGACGTGATGAGGCACAAGGGTCAGAACTGGGAAAACGTCGCGGCCGAGAACGAAATCGAGCGGGCGCTCGCGGCCGAGGGTAAGGCTCCGCACGGAGATCACGGCGAGGCGCACGACGACCCCGCGCACTGAGGAAGGGAGGAACAGCCCATGCCTGATGATGCACTAGATCCCCCTTACAGCGTGCCGGCCAGGCGCGAGCCAGTCCTCCCGAACGGTGTGCTCGGTATGCTGATCTTCGTCGCCACGGAGATCATGTTCTTCTCCGGCCTGATCAGCGCCTTCGTCATCGGCAAGAGCAATGCGCTCGGCGGCTGGCCCCCACCCGGGCAACCACGCCTGCCCATCGAGGAGACGGCTTTCAACACCGTAGCGCTGCTTGCCAGCGGCGTTGCTCTCTACTTCGCCAACCGGGCGTTCAAGAACGGAAACCCCAACACCAAGTGGCTCTTGTTGTTGTCGATCGCACTCGGAGGCTTCTTCGTCTTGTTTCAGGGGGCCGAGTGGGTGGCGTTGATCGGCGAGGGTCTGACACTCACATCGGGCCAGCTGGGTGGCTTTTTCTACCTTCTCGTCGGGACCCACGCGCTTCACGTCGTGGTGGGGTTCATCATTCTGCTCTACACGTACCGCAGGCTGTCGCGCGGCGATCTCGACGGTTTCGCGTTCTGGCCGGCGCAAATCTTTTGGTACTTCGTCGTCGGCGTGTGGCCCATCCTCTACTGGCAGGTGTACTTGTGATGCGTTTGCTTCGAGCAGGCGTCACGGTCGCCATGCTGGCCATCGTCTGGGGTGCAGAGCTGGCCTACGCATGTCCTGCTTGTGCGTCTCCGCTCGAAGAGAACCGCCAGGCGTTCGTCGATACGACGGTCTTCTTGACGGTCGTGCCGCTCGCGATGATGGGCGGCTTCGTCTGGTGGCTTCGCCGCCAGACCCGCCAGCCGCACTAGAGCTGCTCCCACACCGGCTGACGGGGGTCGTAGGGCCCACCGCGGCGCTCTTCGCGTTCTGCGACGGCCACGGCGAACCTTCGGGCCGCAAACGCCAGTACAAGCCCCATCGCGACATCGATGAACCAGTGCCACCGCAGGAACATGGTGGCGATGATGATGTTGACGGCCACGAACGCGAGAATCGGCCACAGCCATTGGAAGGGCTGCGTGTCCCGATGGGCGAACGCGTGCAACGCGAAGTAGGCTGGCCATGCGGTGTGGAGCGAGGGGAAGATGTCGAGCTGTGCGCCCGCGGTTGCGACGGCGAGCTCGACCTGATGCCACCAGAACGCGCCCTGCAACGGTTGGTCGAATGCGAGTGTCGCGACGGGCCCAGCCCCGGGCACGACGGTGTAGAGGAGATGCCCTGCCCCGACGACCAGCATTCCGCCGGCCATCAGCTCCTGCAGGCGTCTTCCTCTGCCCACGAACAGGGCGGGGACCAGCATGAGGGTCAGGACCAAGAAGTGGGAGTAGTAGAAGAACGACAGCCACTCGACGACCGGCTCGATGTTCCAAGCCTGCATCCAAACCGACGGAGTGGTCCCAAGTAGCCAAAGGTCGATTGCAAAGAGCCGATCGTCCAGGAGCGCGGGCTGGAGCGCCGGCAGCAGGACCCGCATCTCGAAGTACGAGAGCAGCATGGGCGTGAACAATCCCAGGCGGTATGTGAGCGCGCGAGCTCGCCGGGCGGGGATCAATTCGCCTCGGACCAGCACCATGGTGCCAGCTGTTAGGAAAAACAGGGCGAAGGCCAGCCTGCGCGCGACCGCAGCGTCGGGGCTGTCCGGCGCGAGCGACACCCGCGCGAAGAGGTAGGCGTGAAAGGCGAGCGCGAGCGCGTCCTGCACTGCCAAGTTCCGGGAGGCGACTCCGATTGCCGTTCGCGCCCGCCCAGCGGCGTTCCGAGTGAGTTCCAGCATGCGAGCTTCGGTGGCCCGAAGTGTGCCGATCGAGCGCTTCCGGTGCAAGCATCTCGCGACGCATGGGCGTGCTGATAATTTACCCTGAAGGCGGATTCGCTTCGGTAGCAGACGCGACGCCCAACCTGGGGTACACCTCGCCCATGGAAGAGGCCCCGCCCAAGCGCACGTCCATCCGGGACGATGCGCTCAATCTGCCGAATCTGCTGACGATGCTCCGGATTGCGCTGATCCCCGGCGTGCTGTGGCTGCTGTGGGACGGCACCCCGGAGGCCAACTTCTGGGCGGCAATGCTCTACATCGGGACGGCGCTCACCGATCTCATCGACGGTTACCTCGCTCGCAAGTGGGGCCAGATCAGTGTGCTCGGGAAGTTCCTGGATCCTCTCGCCGACAAACTCCTCGTGATGGCCACGTTGATCTTTCTCGCGTACCTTGGCCGGATGCCGTTTCTCGGTGTCGTGGCGGTGATCATCATGCTCGCCCGCGAACTTTCCGTCACCGCGCTTCGCACCATCGCGATGAGCGAAGGAGTGGTGATGGCGGCCATGCGAACCGGCAAGGACAAGGCCGCTTTGCAAAACGTCGCCATCCTGATGCTCATCGTGCACCACCAGTACACGATCTACTTTGGGTTCTACCAAACCGAGTTCGATTTCGCGCAAGTGGGTCTGGTTCTCCTCTATTTGAGCCTCGCCCTGGCGCTCTTTAGCGGTGGGGAATACGTCAAGCTCTTCGTCGATGCGGTAGACGCCAAGGACGAGCGCCTGACCCAAGCCACGTCGTGACTGAAGCGAAGGGGTCACTATCTGTCGAGGCGCGCGCGTCGCGGCACATCGTGGGACGCGTCTCTCGTGGAGCCCGGTTGCAGAAAGCGTTTCGCGATCTCGTCGGCGAGCATCGTCTTCGGACGGCGTGGGTCAGCGCGCTTGGCGCCTTCGAATGGATCGAGCTGACCGAATACCATCAGGGCGATCGGCGCTACGAAGAGGCGCATCGGTTCGAGCGCTGTGAGCTTCTGACGATGCAGGGCAACCTCTCGCAGCGTGACGGAGAGCCGTTCTGGCATCTCCATGCGACGGTTTCTCTGCGCGAGGAGGGTCGCGACGTGACGTATGGCGGGCACGTCGTCGACGGCTCGGTGTTCGCGCTCGAGTTTCGGATCGACTGTTTTGACGAGCTCGATCTGAAGCGCGAGACCGACGACGCGACAGGGCTACAGCTCTGGGTTGACCCGGAGACGCAAACGGGTGGTGGACAGACGAGCGCAACTGTCGACGAGGCTCCCCCCGGTGCCACATGGGCGATGGCCGCAGAGATCTCCGCCCGCGCGCAGCCCGCCCCCCGCGAAGAGCACAAGCCCGAAAAGGGCGACTGGATCGAGCATGCGAAATTCGGGCTGTGCAAGATCGAGGGACTGTCGGGCGACGGCGTGTGCATCATCAAGCTACCGGATGCGCGCCGCAAGAAGATCAAGATCGACGCGTTGCAGGTGCTTGCGCCGCGCGCCGATGGGGAACGAAAGATTTTCCCGGTCAGGTCTAAAACAAAGCGGTAACGTACCGCGAGCCGAAGGCGAAGCCCGTGTTACTCATCGAGTCGAATGCGCGGGTCGAGCGCCGCCACCGCGATGTCGGCCACGAGGTTGCCGACTTGGACCGCGATGCCAAACATCAGCACGACGGCCATGATCACCGGCGCGTCGAGCGACTCAATCGATTCGATCGTCAGGAGACCCAGGCCCGGCCATGCGAAGATTTTCTCGGTGATGATCGCGCCCCCGACCAAGAACGGCAGGCTCAACCCGATCAGGGTGACGACCGGGAGTAGGGCGTTGCGAATCGCATGCTTGATGACGACCCCGGCCATCGGCATTCCTTTGGCCTTCGCTGTCCGTACGTGGTCGTGCCGCAGGGTTTCGATGAGCTCGCCGCGCATGATACGGGCGTACGTTGCAGCGCCCGCGATAGCCAGGATCAGCGAGGGCAGCAGCGCATGATAGACGTGGTCGGCGGCGTCGACGCCATAGCCCCCAAACGGGAACCAACCCAAGAGGAATGCAAAGAGGAGCAGGGCGATCGGTCCCGTCACGTACGTGGGCAAGCTGATGCCGACGAAGGTGGCGAACATGATGAGCGTATCGGACCAGCGATTGCGTCGAAGCGCCGCGATGACGCCGGCCGTGAGGCCGATGAGGAGCTCGAAGAGCACGGCCATCGATGCGAGCAGCAGCGTTCGCGGCAAACGGTGGCCGATCACGCCCGCAACCGATTCGTGGTGTGAGTACGACTCGCCGAGATCGCCTTGGAGGAGGCCGCAGAACCCGCGGGACCCATCGGCGAGTTCGTACTTGCGCGAATCCTTACGAACGCATGGCGTGATACCGAGGTAGCTCAGGAACTGTTCGTGCACGGGCTGGTCCAGGCCTTTCTTGGCTTTGAAATCAGCGATCTGTTCGGCCCTAGCTTGCGGACCGAGGACGGTGACGGCCGGATCGCCCGCCACGAAGATCAGGAAGAAAACCAGCGTTACGACCGAGATGATGACGAGCACGCCCCACAGGGCTCGTTGCGCGATGAACTGGATCATGGGGTCGCCTCCGCCATGTAGATCGATTGTTCGACACGCTTTCTGGGTAGGTCGAGCCAGACGTTGCGGTATTCGTTCAGCCAGACCGGGTGGGGACGGAAGCCCTTCACGTATGGCTGCCAGGCGAACATGTCGACGGGGTAGTAGAGGAACGCCCACGGAGCTTCGTCCGCCAGGATCGCGTTGGCCTGTGCGTAGAGCGCGAGCCGCTTTTCGCGGTCGGCTTCGGGGCGCGCGCGGTCGAGGATCGCGTCGAGCTTTGGGTTTCGGTAGAACGAACGGTTCTCGGAGTTTTCGGGGTGGATCGATCGGCTGTGGAACAGGATGTCCATGAAGTTGGACGGATCGGGAAAGTCCTGGTGCCAACCGGTGAACGCTGCCTGGGCGACCCGCGGCCGGCCGGTCTCCTTCAGGTACGTCGCGAAGGAAACCATCTTGAGCTCGATCTCGATGCCGATCGCCTTGAGGTCCTGTTGAAAGAGCTGCGCGGCACGCACCTCGCCTTCGCCCCGCACCCAGAGCGTAACCGGCTCGCTCAGCCCCTCGGGGAATCCGGCCAGGCGCATCTCGTCCCTTGCCCGCTCGAGGTCGAACACTTGCTTCGTCGGTAGGTCGGGGTCGTGCGGTGCGAGCATCGGCGGAAGAACCTGGGTCGCAGCGATCGCTTGGCCTGGGTCGAGTCTCTCCAATTTCGATCGGTCGAGCGCAAAGGCCACGGCGCGCCGGACGTGTACGTCGTCAAAGGGAGGCAATTCGCAGTTGAGCCCGAGGGCGAACACCGAAGCGCTGGGCGACTCGGCCCGATAGGGAGCCCAGGCCTCGGACTCCCTCAGGAACAAGCGGTTCACTTTGCTGGGCCGGTAGATGACATCCACGTCGCCGTTGCGAAAGCGCGCGCTGGCGACGTCGGCGGAGATGTTCTCGAGGAAGATCATTCGGTCGGGGCGCGGCCGAGGGTCCCAGTACGCTTCAAACCGCCGGAGCTCGACTTGAACGCCGCGCTCCCAACGCGAGAACGCAAAGGGCCCCGATCCGATCGGGTGGCGTCCGACGGCGGCGCGCCCTTCGGCTTCCTCGACCTT
>JAUXFZ010000061.1 GCA_030622585.1 Myxococcales bacterium | reverse complement strand
GGCCTCCGACTTCCTCTTCACTCGCAATACAGGCACTGACGGGCAAGCCACCCCCCAATGCCTTACCGAGGCAGATCACGTCTGGCGTGATCCCCTCGTCGACAGACCGCCACCAGGCGCCGCACCGCCCGAGCCCGGTGAAGATCTCGTCGGCGATTAGAAGGGCATCGTTCTCCTGACACAAACGCTTCAGCGCCTCGAGGAAGCCGGGCGGCGGCAGACGAACGCCCGCACGGCCCTGGACGGGCTCGACGATCAGCGCACCAATGCGACGCCAATCCGCCGGTAGCGTGTGGAGGGCCGCCTCCATGTCGGCTTCGCGCTCCGGCCACGCCGCAAAGTGTACGTCCGGCTGCAGTTGCGCCTCAAGCGGTTTGCGAAAGCGTTCGGCAAATCCGGACACCGCCAAAGGCCCATAGGTCAAGCCGTGGTAGCTCCCATCGAACGCGATGACGCCCGTCTTTCCGGTCGCCATGACCGCGGTCTTGAGGCCCGCCGTGACCGCGTCTGCGCCGCTGAGCGAGAGCATCGCCCGCGCCTTCGGCCACGGAGAGAGCTCGCACAGACGTTCTAGCAACTCGATCTTCACGTCCGAGGGGTGGAGGTCGCCGAGCGCGTGTAGCAGCCGGTCGGCCTGTTGCTTCACCGCCTGGACTACCTCGGGATGACCGTGCCCCACGAACGCCACGCCGAACCCCGAGGTGAGGTCGACATATCGGTTGCCATCGGCGTCGACGACGTTCGCGCCCTGCGCCTCGACCCACACGATCGGGTCGTGACTCGCACCGGTCTGCTCCTCGCGTCGCTTGCGTCGAGTCGTCAGCGCTGGGCACTCGCTCGCCGCGAGCCGTTCCACCCATGCTTGGCCGGCGGCCGCCGGGATAGGGCTTCGGACGGCCGGAAGTGCGTCGCCAAGGGTCACTCGCGGGTCTTAGCACGCGACTGCACCGAACATTCCCGGGCGCCTTCTGCCTTGGTTCGTCCCGCCTAGGCGCCGAACGGCTTGGGTTTCCACGGGTAGAAGACGACCGCGTGCTCGCGCGCTTTGCGGAGCATGTCGTGGCCGTCGATCAGCAGGACGTCGATCTCGACATCGTGTGCGCGACCGGCGTCGCACAGCGCCTTGATGATGGCGGTTACGTTGTTCCGGTAGTTGTCGGTGATTCGCAGGCCGACCGCCGGGGTCGGGTCTCCCGCCGGACGCGCCACCTCACAGTACGAGGCCCATTCGATCTCGAAATAGCCTCGCAAGACGTCCGCGAGCGTCTTGAGCAACGTCTCGTCCGGCGCGTACCGGATCGGAACCAGCTTGATCCCATCTCCGATCGAGGGCGCGCCGACCCGTGGAGAGCGCTGCGTGGCGGGGCTCTCGTCAGAGTCTTTGGTCGGCTCTTCGACCTTCGTTGGCGGTGGACTGGGCTCGATCGGGCCCGAGCCGACCGGTCCGATCGCCGGGAGCTTGAGCTTTCCGGGTTGCACAGAGGGCACCGCGTGAGCGGCGGGCGCCGTCGGCGCATCGGAAGTGAGATTGGGCGCTGCCGTGGCCACTGGATGAGTCGACTCTGGCTTGCGCATGTCGTCCTGCGTCGTCACCGCAGATGGTGACATCGACTTCGCCCTTGGTTCGGAGAGCGGGATGATGCTGGCCGCGCCATAGGTTCCGCCATCGCCGAGCTCCGCAGTGTTCGGGTGAATCTCTTCGATCTTTGCGCCCGGTGGTTCGCTCGTTGGTTTGTGCGCGGGCCGAGAGCTCTTGCGTATCCTCGGCGGTGGCTCGCTTTCCTTCAGCGCCGCGCGCGGCTTCGTCGGCGGTTCACTGTCGTGCGGGATCTCATGCGGCTTCGTCGGCAGATCGCTCAGGCGGTCGAGCTTTTCCGCATGGCTCGGCGCCATGCTGTACATCGTCGAGATCCGATCGACCGGCACGGGAAATGGGGTCTGCGGCGATGGCTTCTTAGCTGGAGGCGGCGGCGGTGGTGGTCGCGATGTGCGAAAGGGGCCGGTGCTATCCACCTCGCGCATGATCGATTTCAGCTCATTGCGTTCGTACTCGAGCGACACCTCGGAGCCGATGTCGATCACGACATGTGCGTACTCGCGCGTCCACGCGTGCCGGAGAATGTCGCCTCCGATCGCCCGATGCGTGGCGATCGCTCCGTCCGATTCGAGCCAGTCGAATCGTGCGGCCGCGCTCTTGAGCTTCTCTTCACAACTGAAGACCGCCAGGGCTTCTTCACCGTCGGCGTTGATCAGAGTACGGAAGCCCTCCGCGCGTGGTTCCCAGGTGGCCAGCCACACCGGTCGCAGCGCCAGCGCCTCGAGGGCCTCGGACTTCGGCCCAGGGCCGTTCGCTCCTTGGCTCAATAGAACGAGGAACGCGTCGATCGAGCGATCATCCACTGGGCTTGCCATCCCGAGTTACACCATCCAGCTACCATTGTAATCCTGAAGGCGTACCGGAACGCAAGTTTTCTATCATGCTTGACAGTCCCCTTTCGGCGGCTAGGCTCCGCGCCTGTTTTCCGGGCCCAGATAGCTCAGTTGGTAGAGCAGAGGACTGAAAATCTTCGTGTCCCTGGTTCGATTCCAGGTCTGGGCACCTAGCCCTCGGAGCCCCGAAGGCCGCTCGACCGCCGGCGCCTCATCAGGAGGACGAACAGCGCGAGGCTGGCCCAGGTCGCCAAATGCGAGCCGGGCGCCACGACCCCGCACCCGCATCCGGCCGAAGGGACGGTGGCGTTGTGGAGCTGGAGCGCTTCGTCGATGGCTTCCGAGTTGTCCTGCACCACCGTGCCAGGCCCGCTCGTCGTCAAAGCGAGAACGGCCGCGTTCGCCGGGGGTGCGTCTTGGCCGCCCACGAGGAACGGCCACTGGGCGCCCGCGCTCACACGGACGACGCGGCCATCTTCGAGGTGAAAGCGCGAAGGGGCTTCCGACTGGTAGATGCTTCGATGACACTCGATCACGCGGCGAGCCGTGTGAATGTTCGACACCGGCGGGAGGTCGGGGTTGAAGTCGAACAACGGGTCGAGGTCCATCTCCGGGGCCGACAATGTCGTATAGAGTCGCGTGACGTAGGGGCGCGATGACAGGAGCTCTTGCGTGGCGATCATGGGCTCGACGACTTCTTCTCCTAGAGCATCGATGAACGCCCGCGTGTCGAAGCCCGTGCGCGGGAAGCGCTCGATCAGTTCGGAGTACCCGTCCCACGCGCCGAAGCGCCAGCTGCTCTCGTCGAGAAGCTCTGAGGGCGTTAACGACGCGGCGCTCATTCGGAGCGCCTCCCAGTCGTCTCTCTCGAACTCCAAGATCACCACGTTGTCGTAGTCGGAGCTCGGTCCCGCGCGTTCCGCCACGAACCCTTGGCCGCCGGCCTCATTGGCCGCCGCCACGACTACTTGGTTGTAGTTGCGACCACCGTTGAGCCAGTTGATCAGTGCTTGGTTGAGCTCGAGTGACTTGTAGTTGACCGGAACCGCGCGGCTTTCACCGAGGACCCAGACCATGACTCCCATATCGTCGTTCGCGGCCACTGCTGTGGGGCGGATCGGGATCATCGGTTGGTCGGATTCGTACGTGATTCGGATCGGACGAATGGTGCCCGCACTATTGCCTTTCGTGAGTCGGAACGCGATGAGGTTCATGCCGCCCCGCAAGTAACCGCCAAGCAGAGCCGATATATCGTCCGGATTGCCGCCGGGGGGCACTACGTCATACCCTTCCTCGGTCAGCCACTCGACGACGACGTCACCCACCTCCTCGTAGCTCGCGTCCGGTTCGATCACGACGAAGTCGTAGGGACCGACGCTGCCGGATGCCAGCACGTTGATCCCTCCGCTGCCGCCCGCGCCGCCCGCACCCTCGAACGCAGCATCGGGTGCACTGCCGAATGAGCTCGAGTCGCCCCTGTCGCGGACCCGTTTGCAGCGACCTTCGACCACGGTCGTGAAGTTGTATTGGGGGTTGCTCGCTTGCTGGAGCCGGGTGAACGCCAGGTTCGACGATACGTCCACATCCGGTATCCCCGGCACCGGCAATACCCACGCAAACTCTTCCGACGGACCCTGGTACTGGATCTGCACCACCGCGGTCACCGTCTGGTCCTCGTTCTTCGAAAAGATGATCCGCTCGGCGGCCTGATTGACCGGCTGGGAGGCAGAACAGAAGAACCCGCCGCAAGCTTGGGCGGGCTTGGGGAGCGAGATTAAAGCCAGCAACAAAGCCGGCGTGAAACCAAGGACAAAGCGATTTCGAGACATTCTTGTCACCCTTTTTCGGCGCGGGGCGCAGATTGGCACAGTCAACAGCGGTTCTGTCCACAAGAGGAGCAAGCGCCGTGCCATCGCCGCGGGCCTTGGGTACGCTTAGTAGTCTCGACCGAGCGTGGTGCCGGTGTTTGCCGGGGGTACGTCGGCGCCTTCGCGGAGTGCCAGGTACAGCGCGCCGAAGAGCAACGAGGCAAGCGGCGCGCCAAAGAGAAGTCCGATGCCGCACAGCGTGGCCGACCCCAGTGCGATGAGCGCTGCAATTAACCACACGCCGATGATCCGCCAACGCCGGCCTCGCGCAATGCGCCATGAGAACACGATGGCTTCGATGGGTCCCGCGTCGTCGTTGAAAGCGAGCTCGAGCCGCCAGAACGCGAAGCCCGTGAGGACGTAGACGTAGACGGGCAAGAGTACGCCAATGGCGATCGCGAACGGTCGTCCAGCATCGTCGACAATCTCGCTCATTGGCGTGTCGAGGTCGACGGGGCCGACGAACATCAGGAAAACGATCACGACGGGTGGCAAGATGAGCAAGAGCGCGCCCAACATGCCGGCAAGTGACTGAAGGATGTACTTCCAGATTTTCGAGAGCTGGCTGAAGAGCACCCCGACGCTCATCGGTCTCCCGTAGAGCCCGCGGACCGCCATCGCCCAGAGGCCGAGCGAGAACACCGCCGAGAGCACCAACTGAATTGCATACGTGAGGACCTGAACGATCACGCTCACGGTGGAGAAGGTCGCGCTGGGCTCGCCGCTACCTTGCTGGAACGCCGCAACGATGGTCCACACGAAGCTCAACGCGAATGGGATGCCAAGGCCGAGCAGCCAGTACAGCAGCATGGCCAGGACCCAAGTCATGAGATCCCGCGACCAGGCGCTCGAGGCCTTCGATAGAAGGTCGGTGAGCGTGACCGAGCTCCGCGTGAGCGCAAAACCGGGCACAGCCGGTCTCGGTTCGATGGGCCCGGGCCCAGGCTCGGGCGCGTGCGGCTCGTGGGGGGGTTCCATTGGTCCGAGGACTACCACCCAGCCGCGTCCATCGCGAAGAATCTTCCCAACCTGCCTCGCGTGCTCGGCTGTTCGACTGACTCCGATTCAGTGATAGCGTCAGCGTCATGATTACCCGTTGGTTCGTCGGTTGTAGCCTGGTCTTGGGATTGATCGCCGCAGGTTGCGGCAGCGATAGCAGCAGCGGTGGCTCGGGCGGCTCGGCTGGCTCGGGCGGGTCGGGTGGAACGGGCGGCGCTCCGTTCGTGCCTCCGGAATTCGGCTCGTGGGTGAAATACGAGCCCGAAGGCGCCGTCTGCAGCGATGGCAGCCCGTACGCGTTCTACGTCGAGTTCTCGGAGACCTCGGACAACATCGTCATGTACTTCATGGGCGGGGGCGGCTGCTGGGATTACGACAGTTGCGTCGGGGGCGGCGCGCGCGGCGCAGCGAACCCGAATGGGCTCCCCGACGACTATGCCAATGTGCACATCGAGGTCGAGCTCGGTGCGACTTCGCTTCCGATCAACGTGAACCAGGTCTATCCGTTGCTCAATAACGACCCCGCCATTAGTCCGATGGCCGACTGGAACAAGGTCTTCGTGCCTTACTGCACCGGCGACGTGTACTCCGGCTCGATCACCAACACGTACGAGGACCCGGATGGCGTCGAGCCGGATGAAGTGTTCGCGCACGTCGGTCACACGAACGTCGTCGCCATGACCGAGATGCTCAACGACATGTTCGGCGCCGCTCCCGAGAAGAAGCTCTTCGTCGGCGGCTGTAGCGCCGGAGGCGCGGGCGCGATCATCAACTACTACTTCCTTCGCACCGGCATCGACGGGGTACAAAAAGGCTACCTGCTCAACGATTCCGGGCCGATCTACCCGAGCCAGGAGCCCACGTCGCGGTCTCGGTTCCTACATGACGAAGTCGAGTCCGTTTGGGATGCCGCCAGCCTGATCGCCAAGGCACCGCAATCTGAAGTGCTGGCCGACGACTTTGGCGCACTGAGCCGAATCCTGTCGGAGGAGTTCCCAGGCGATCGCCTAGCGGCCACCTTCTTCCGGCTCGACTACAACTTTTCCCTCTACTCCTACGAGCGCTTCTGGACTCTCGATGAAGACAAAACGCTGGTAGAGCACCTGGGCGACGGCCTCGGCTTGAACGAGAACGTATCCACCGACCGCACGGGGATCCACACCGCGTGGTGGGACGACATCGCCCTTCTGCGGGCCCAGTACGACGCCCCAGGCCGGGACAACCTCGGCTACTTCATCCCGTACTGGCGCCAAACCAACAGCAGCCACTGCGTGACCATTCCGGGCCTCGAAGAGAACCCGCCCCTCATCCTCTTGGACAATTTCGCGGAGCTGGCTTGGGACGGCACCGAGATCGACACCGACGACGGCGAGATGAACATTCACGACTACGCCGCCCATCTGCTGAGCGACGCACCGCTCAAGAGCTACTTCGAAGTAGAGGGTGAAGGCCCGTACGTCCCCTGCACCCCAGGGGCCGACTTGGACGTCGACGCTTGCGAAGCCGCCGTCAACCCGCCGGCGCCATAGCCGCGACAATCGCCTAGTTCCAGCGGAAGCCTTCCATCGTTTGCTTTGCGCTGTAGCGCGGCTCGAAGCCGGTGGCCTCTACGAATGCCCTGTTGTCGATGACGATCGGGTACTTCACGTGCGCGATCGCATCGTCAGGAAGGTAGGGGAAGCCGAAACGTCCAAGGACCGCCGAATAGAGGGGCCCAGGTATCGCAACCGCGCGCCTACCGGTGGCTTCGCAGACCGTGGTGAGCGGCACCGGGGGTGGGCCCGCGACGTTGAACACGCCACGGAGTTGTTTCTCCACAGCCAACGTGATCGCTTCTTCGGCGTCCCACTCGTGCATGAGTTGGTAGAGCGGATCGAAGCCCAGCACGATGGGTACGCGTTTCTTCGATAGAAACCCAGCGAGGGTGCCACCGTGGCTCGGTCCAAGGAAGTAGCAGAGGCGAAGCACCGCGGTGTTGAGCTCCGGCCACCGCCAAAGGGCGCTGCCCGCGTAGAGATCTGCGGCGACCAGGTCCGCCAACTCTTTGAAGGCTGCGCCCGCCAACGGGGGCTCGTCTTCGGTGTGGTAGAGGGGGGAATCGGGCGTTGCGCCGTACACGGTGTGGCGGCCCACGAACACAGCCTGTTTCACACCGTACTCATGGCAGTATTCGAACAGCTTTCGGGTGCCTCCGAGGTTGATACGGTAGCGCTCCTCGGTGTCGGTCGTGAAATGGGTGACCGTTGCCATGTGGACGAGCGCGTCGGGTCGAGAGACTCGGAACACGTCTTCGGCGGGGCGCTTGCGGATGTCGACTTGGTGCATCTCGACGCCTTCGGGCACGTCGGGCCAAGGGCGACGATCGATGCCGATGACTTGGTGGCCGCGACGAACCAGCCGGTATGCAACACCGCGCGCCAACGTGCCGCTGATGCCGGTGATCAGGATCTTCATGGCCGTGCTTCTTTCTCCGGGTCGGGCATTCGTTCGAACATGAACGAACGAGGACGCGCGTCGAGCCCCGTGCTGATCAGTCGTTCCATCGCTTGCCGAACCTCTTGGACGTACTGCTTGATGACCTGGTCGGACTCCGAGCCATCGCCTTCGAATTGCATGGGCGGTCCGTAATAGACCTGGCAAGCCACCGGCAACGGGAAGAAGATCAACTGAGGAGCCACCGGAACGAATGGGCCGTTGACGAGCTTCGCCAGCCACTTGATGTGAAAGAGTTGCGGAAACGACTCCTCGCCTCCGATGAACGCGGTGGGGATGATGGGCGTTCCGGTCTTGAGCGCCAATCTCATGAACCCCGTGCCGAAGCGGACCAGCTTGTATCGGTCTTTGTAGAGCTTGCCCGCACCGCGTGCGCCTTCAGGGAAGACCATCAGCAAGCGCTCGTCGTTCAGCAACTGCTCGCCGTGCTCGGGTATGCCCGTCAAGTGGCCGAGCTTTCGCAACCCAGGTCGAAAAAAGGGCGACCTCGTCAGAAAGTACTCCGCCATCCCTTGGCCGAGCCGTGGCGCCTCGTCGTTGAGCAAGAGCGAGGTGAGGATCATCGCGGCGTCGGCGCCAAGCCCGCCCGAATGGTTGGCGATGATGAGCCCGCGCCCTTCGGGTGGGACGTTTTCCAGACCGAAGGCCGTGACCTTCAAGTAGTGGCGATAGATGTACGCCATCGGGGAGTAGACACGCAGCAGCGATTTCTTCGACAGGCCGAATCGATCGAACCCGTAGTCGTCGAACTCGATCGGGAGGCGGTCTACGTTCCGCCGGACTTGTGGATCATCCAAAAACGACATGGTTGGCGCGCCTCTGTCTAGCGATGAGTCAAATAGCTCAACTCCGTGACGGAAGCGAGGCTGCCCTGACGCCTACTTCGTTGCTTTCCAAAGCGGGCGCTTGAAGCACCACAGCGTCGAGCCTTTGGTGCCAGCGGAAGTCACGAGCTCCCAACCCTGCTGCCCCATCTTGTTGGAGCGTTCGGTGACCTCGGCGACCCCGGTGGCCTGGAAGCACTGATACTGCCACTGGCTCTTCTTGGGCGTGCTGTCGGCGGCGACCGGGTTGGTCTCCGAGATGAATGTGCCCGCGACGAATGCTCCCACTAGAAACATGGCGATGATGATGGCTCTCATGTTCGTATCTCCTTAGGGGCGGGCTTATCACATCGCCGGCTGGCGGAAGGGCCTTGATAGCGGCAGCAAATGGCGGAAAGCCACCTCTTTTTCCGGTTTTTGCAGTCCACTGGGACACACGCTATCTTATCCGTATGCAGTTTCAGCGGATTTCTACACTATTATCTATCTTATCGCTCGTCATTTCGGTGAACGGATGCAGCGGCGACTCGAGCGGTGATCCCTTCAACGGAACCGGGGGCACCGCGGGAATGGGCGGCAATGTTGGCAGCGGTGGGACCGGCGCGGTCGGTGGTGCGGGCGGCGCCAACGGCGAGTGTGTC
>JAUXFZ010000446.1 GCA_030622585.1 Myxococcales bacterium | reverse complement strand
CGACGTACTCGTTCTTCGACAATGCGAACCGCGATCGCGGCATGTTCGGGGCGCCCTTCCAGGACGGCGGCACGGCGGACTATCACTTCGTATACGTGGACGCGATGTTCAAAGCGCGTGGCTTTTCGGCGCTTACGGAGTTCTCCTTCCGAACCGGAACCCGCGAGATCGGTGACATCACCCCCGCGGACCCCGACTTCGACCCGGACCTCCCGATCGATCCACGCAATGGCCTGGGTTGGATGCTGCAGGCCGGTTACTTGATTCCCAACACCCGCTTCGAGTTTGCCGCCCGTGGGGCGCTCATTCAGGCCACGAGGTCGCCCACCAGTCTCGACGACAGCTACGCCACGACCTTCTCGGTGAGCTGGTATTTTGCCCGGCACCCGTTCAAGATTCAGGCCGATGTCTCGCAAATTTGGGAAGACGTATTTACCGAGGGAGCCACGACCTTCCGGCTGCAACTCCAAGCATCGCTCTAACCCGATGCGCCGACCGGTCCTCGTCGCTCTTCTCCTTGCCTGCTGCCTCGGACCGGGGTGCAAGGCCGCCCCCAGCACTCGCTCTGCCGCAGATCTGGTCCTGGTGGCAGGGGAGCCGCGCTGCCCTAAGCTCGGCGTCGTCGACGGAGTCGGAGGCAGTGAAACGCGCGCCACGGCGAGCGCACTCGATCAGGCCACTGCGCGAGGGGCGACGCACGTCCGCCTGGAACCGGCCCATCCCGACCTGGAAGATGGCATGACGATCGTCGTGACTTGCACGATGTTCAAGTGCCCGCCCTCAGGCGAAGAATTTCCGCCTGCCGGGTACGAGTAGCCCCGGGACTACCCCTTGCCGTGGCGGACGTCTCGGCCTTCGACCATGAAGACCACCATCTCTGCGATGTTGGTCGCGTGATCGGCGATGCGCTCGAGATACTTCGCGCAGTTACAAATCCGCATGCCGTCCGCAATCCGTGAGGGATCCTTCATGTAGTCGAGACACAGGCCCATCACTTCGGTGTAGAGGTCATCGACCGCATCGTCCTGCAGGAAAACATGGCGTGCCTTGCTTGCATCTTCTTCGACGAATGCGTTCAGCGCGTCCCGCAGCATGGCGCCCGCGCGTCCTGCTATTTCCGGGAGCTTGGAGCCAGGGAGGCTGAGTCGGTCCACAGGTTCCATCTCGATCGCGCGCTCGGCGATGTTGACCGCCTCGTCTCCGATCCGCTCTAGATCGGTCGAGACCTTCACGGCGGCGACCGCGAGGCGAAGGTCACGGCCGACCGGCTGACGGAGCGCCAGCATCCGCACCGCCTGTTCGTCGACCAGCACCTCGTCGTCATCCATGCTGCGATCGGCCTCCATGACCTCGCGGGCCAGGGCTTCGTCGCGCTCTTCGAACGCCTGAATCGCGTCGGCGATCATGTGTTCGCATCGGCCGCCCATCGCCAGCAGCCGGTCTTTCAACGCGCGCAGCTCCGCTTCGAACTCCTGATGGGTGTGGCCCCGCATGGGTCGGCTCGAGCGCGACATCATCCAAACCTACCGGAAATGTATTCTTCGGTACGCTTTTTCGTGGGGCGCGTGAACATGGTCTCCGTTTTGTCGTGCTCGATGAGCTCGCCCATATAGAAAAACGCGGTCGAATCGCTGACGCGCGCGGCCTGTTGCATGGAGTGGGTGACGATCACGATCGTGTATTCCTCCCGCAGCTCGCGAATCAGCTCTTCGATCTTGGCGGTCGCGATCGGGTCGAGTGCCGAGGCGGGCTCGTCCATGAGAATCACTTCCGGCCACACCGCCAGGCATCGCGCGATGCACAGGCGCTGCTGTTGCCCGCCCGACAAGCCGAGTGCCGAGCTCTGGAGGCGGTCCTTGACCTCGTCCCACAGAGCCGCCCCTTTCAGTGATTCCTCGACGCGCTGAGCGACGACGTCCTTGTCCTTCTCGCCTCCGATTCGGAGCCCGAACGCCACGTTGTCGAAGACCGACTTGGGGAAGGGGTTGGATTTCTGAAAGACCATGCCGACTCTGCGGCGGACTTCCACGGGGTCGACGCCTCGGCCGTAGATATCTTCTCCGTCCAGCAGAATGCGTCCCTCTACGCGGCAGGAGTCGATCGTGTCGTTCATCCGGTTGAGCGCGCGCAGATAGGTGCTCTTGCCGCAGCCCGAAGGCCCGATCAGTGCGGTGACGCTGCGATCGGCGATATCGAGATCGACGTCTTTGATGGCCTGGTTGCTGCCGTAGAAGACGTTGACGTTTCGCGTCTCCATCTTCGCATTCGTGGGAGCTTCGGCGACCGCTGGTTTGGATTCGCTCATGGTCGGAGTGCCGCTCGCGAACGCGAGCGAATGATCACGGCAAGCAGATTGAGCGAGAACGTCAGCATGAGCAAGACGAGCACCGTACCAAACAGGGCCGGGCGCGCTGCATCGACGTTCGGTGACTGCGTGGCCAATGCGTAGACGTGATAGCCAAGGTGCATGAACATGTCGCGCAGATCGGTGGGCAGATAGGGAAGGAAATTCGCCGCACCGCAGAAGATGATTGGAGCGACCTCACCGGCGCCGCGGCTTACCGCGAGGATCACGCCCGTCAGGATGCCGCCCTTCGCGTTGGGGAGGACGATTTTGTAGACGGTCTGAAAGCGGGTGGCGCCGAGGGCTAGCGATGCGTCACGGATCTCGCTGGGGACGGTCCTCAGGGCTTCCTCGGTGGTCACGATCACCACCGGCAGGGTCAGCACCGCGAGCGTCAGTGATGCCCACAGGATCGAGGGCCTTCCCCAGACGGGCGCCGAGTCGTCATAGAGGAGCGCATCCATGCTTCCCCCGACGAAAATGATGAAAAAACCCAGGCCAAACAGGCCAAAGACGATCGATGGAACGCCCGCCAGATTGTTGACCGCGATGCGCACGAGCTTTGCGAACCGTGAGCGCGGGGATGCGTACTCGTTCAAGAAGATCGCGGTCGCGATGCCAACGGGCACCCCTGCAAGCGTCATCAGCAAAGTCATGAAAACCGTGCCGTAGATCGCGGGCCAGATCCCTCCGCTGATCATGTCAGCGCCCGGCTTCTCGGTGAGAAACTCCACGGAGATGACCGGGGCCCCGTGCCAGATGATCTGTCCGAGCAGCACCGCCAGAAGCAATAGAATCACGACGAGTGAGAGACCAGTGAGGCCAGCGAGCAGCCAATCTTTGTTGGTGTACCTCATCACGAGGCCGTCAATTTCTTCTGGAGGCGTCGGATGGCCACGTCGCCGACGATGTTCAGTTCGAACGTTACGGCGAAAAGCATCACGCCAAGCAAGAACAGAACGCGCCAGTGTGGGTCCCCCTGTGCAACTTCTCCGAGCTCAGCGGCGATCGTGGCGGTGACAGTTCGTACGCTGGTGG
>JAUXFZ010000133.1 GCA_030622585.1 Myxococcales bacterium | reverse complement strand
GCCGCTGTTACAGAAAGAATCCGCTAGGATCACACCCATGTCTTTCAGGGCTCGATACCGCAGCGCACCGGCCCCGGTCACCGGGATGCCACCCGGGATCCCCTACATCGTCGGCAACGAGGCGGCGGAGCGGTACAGCTACTACGGCATGCGCGCGATCTTGGTCATCTTCATGACCAAGTTCCTGATGAGTTCGAGCGGCGAGCTCGACCCCATGACGGACGAGCAAGCCAAGGCGTGGTTCCATGTGTTCGTCACGGCGGTGTACTTCTTCCCTATCTTCGGTGCGATCGTCGCGGACGCGTTCTTTGGGAAGTTCCGCACGATCATGGCGCTGTCGATCGTGTACTGCCTCGGTCACCTGACTTTGGCGATCGACGACACGCGGATCGGCTTGGCGCTCGGGCTCGGGCTCATCGCGCTCGGGTCGGGCGGCATCAAGCCGTGCGTGTCGGCGCATGTGGGCGATCAGTTCGGACAAACGAACGCGCGGCTGCTGCCGAAGATCTTTGCTTGGTTCTACTTCTCGATCAACGTCGGTGCGCTGGCATCGATCCTGTTTGCGGAGCCGCTCCTCAATCGCTTCGGCCCCTCGGTGGCATTCGGAGTGCCCGGTGTGTTGATGGGGCTCGCGACACTCGTGTTCTGGATGGGCCGTGACAAGTTCGTGCATGTGCCACCCGGCGGCGTCGCGTTTCTCCGTGAGGTCTTCAGCCGGGACGGCCTAGCCGCTCTAGGCAAGCTCTTCATCATTTACTCGTTCATTGCGATGTTCTGGGCGCTCTTCGATCAGCAGGGCTCCGCCTGGGTTCTGCAGGCCGCGCGAATGGATCGCCATTTCATCATCGATTGGGACCCGTCCCAATCCCAGTGGCTCAACCCCGCACTCGTTCTCCTGTTCATCCCTATCTTCAACCGGGTGGTTTACCCGGCGTTTGAACGCTTCTGGCCGCTCACCCCGCTCAGGAAGATCTCGATCGGGCTGTTCTTGACCGTGCCCGCTTTCCTATTGCCCGCCTGGCTCGAGGCGCGGCTTGACGCGGGCGAAGCAGTCAACATCGTGTGGCAACTCGGCGGCTACATCCTCATGACGGCGGCGGAGGTTCTCGTTTCGATTACTGCGTTGGAGTTCTCGTACACCCAAGCGCCGAAGCGAATGAAGTCGTTGGTCATGGGGGCGTTCCTGATGAGTGTGTCGATCGGAAACCTCTTCACCGCAGCGGTGAATTTCTTCATTCAGCTTCCAGATGGGACGAGCAAGCTCGATGGCGCGTCCTATTACCTCTTCTTCGCCGCGGCGATGGCGATCACGGCCGTGCTCTTCGTGCCGGTCGCTGTCTGGTACAAGGAGCGGACGTACATACAAGATGAAGTGCCTGGTGGGGCAATGGTGTGAGCATCGTCGATAGAGCGCGCTCTTGGATTGCGCAGGATCCTGACCCCGAAACGAGGCGCGAGCTCGAGGTGCTGATCGAGCGCGGCGACGTCGGTGCCCTCCAAGAGCGTTTCGCCGGGGCGCTGCAGTTCGGAACGGCCGGGCTCCGCGGGCTGCTGGGCGCGGGCCCGACGCGGATGAATCGGGTGACGGTTGCGCAGACCACCGCAGGACTCTGTGCATGGCTGAAGCAAGAAGTGCCGGACGTTGCGTCGCGAGGCATTTGCGTGGGTCGGGACGCGCGTGTCAACAGCGACGTCTTCGAACGCGACGTGATCGAAGTCGCCGCGGGCGCAGGCATCCCCGTTTGGGTCTTCAGCGATGTCGTGCCGACGCCGGTCCTCGCGTTCGCCGTGCTCGAGCGTCGTGCCGCCGGCGGCGTGATGATCACGGCGAGCCACAATCCGCCCGGGTACAACGGCTACAAGGTCTACTGGGAGAACGGGGCTCAGATCATCCCCCCGAACGACCGCGGCATCGCGGGCGAGATCGAACGCGCAGCCGCCGCGAGCCGGATCCCCCGGATGCCGGTCACGGAGGCACGGGCGAGGGAGCTGGTTCGCTCGGCGGACTCTTCCCTCGACCGCTACGTCGAGCGCATCAGCAGCGAAGCGAGCCCTCTCGCAAGCAGGGAACATGTGCGCATTGCGTACACGGCCCTCCACGGCGTCGCGGAGGACACATTTCGAAAAGTGCTCAGCCGCGCGGGCTTCGAAGACGTGCATAGCGTCGCGGACCAGGCCACCCCTGACGGCCGCTTCCCCACCGTTGCTTTTCCGAACCCCGAGGAGCCAGGCGCCATGGACCACGTTCTCGCTCTTGCAGAACGAGTCGGCGCCGACCTCGCGATTGCCAACGACCCGGACGGCGACCGCGTCGCAGTCGGGGTCCGCGGAAGCGACGGTCTCGAGCTCCTATCCGGAAACGACATTGGAGTTCTGTTGGCGGACGATTTGCTGCAGCGACACCCCGAGATTTCTAAGCCCTTGGTGATCTCCACCGTCGTGAGCAGTCCGATGCTGGGACCGATCGCGGCGGGCCGCGGCGCGCGCTGGGAGCAAACGCTTACGGGACACAAGTGGATCCAGAACCGGGCACTCGAGCTAGGGAAGCAAGGCTTTGTGTATGTGTTTGGCTACGAGGAGGCGCTCGGGTACGCGCCCTGCCCTGCGGTCCGAGACAAGGACGGGATCAGCGCGGCACTGCTCCTCGTCGACATGGCGGCACGCCTCAAGACGCGGGGCGAAACGCTGCTGGATGCGCGCGACGACCTCTGGCGCGCCCACGGGGTTTTCGTCGACCGTCAGATCTCCGTGAGATTCGAAGGCGCCAACGCACAAGCCCGGATGAGTGCCGCTGTGGACCACCTCCGGCAAGAGCCGCCGCGCGAGATCGGCGGACAGCCCGTACTTCGCATGCTCGACCTCGAGCAACGGGTGCAATGGACCCCGACGGGCGTAACCCCGTTCACCGACTTCGCCCGAAGCAACGTGGTCGTCTTCGAGCTCGCAGGCGGACACCAGGCGATGCTGCGCCCGAGCGGGACAGAACCGAAGCTCAAGTACTACTTCTACGCGACCGCGCCGGTACGCGCGCGCGACGGCCTCGAGGAGTCGAAGAAGCAAGCGCTCGAAGTGCTCGAACGCATGGCAGAAGACCTCACCCGCTCCAGCAGTTGCTGAGGAGCGCACGCGCCATGGCCTCCCATGCCTGCGAGGCGCGGTAGAGCTCTCGGGCCTCACGCGCGGTCGTGCGGTGCCAGGGAAGCGGCGGACGCCCATAGGGATTCGGCGGTGGAAGCTCGGCGCTGAGTACGCGTGCCCGCTGCCCGCAGGCCTCCGCCTGGTGACGGCACAGCGTGACGATGTCGCCGACGGGAGTCACCAGATGAGGCGACAAGTCGATGCCGACCACTTCAGAGAAATCGCGAGAGCTCACACCGGCGAGCCACATCGCGCGTTCTATGTCGCGCCCCCGCGCAGCCGGCGAGTGTGTCGACCAAGCCTCGGGCCGCAGCTCGCGAATGTCGGAGTGGTATGCCTCGCGCCCTTCGGAGGGGTCCGGTGTCGAGGCAATCGGCCGAAGCCAGGCGGCGAATCGAGCACGAAGCATGGGCTCTCTTGCTTGTCGCGGACGCCGCGTGCCACGGTCAAATAAGCTACTGGAGCGACGCAACGACGGTCGCGACCGCCGCGAGGAGCACCACCCCCGCCGCGCCCCACAGAACGGCCAAGCCGGGCTTTCGATGTCGACTCCGCGATGTGATTTCCGGCATCCCAGGGAGCCGAACACCCTCCGGGAGAAGGTCGGGGCGTGCAGCGAGATCTTCTAGGCGGGTCGCGGTCGTGACCGGCATGGCAAGCGGGTCGAATCTCGGGTCGCGTCGCGGCGCTCCCGTCGACATGCGCCCCGTCGGCGTGCGACTGCTCGGACGATTGCGCACCGACGCGATTTCCAGCTTCGGGCCCCCGCGCCCGATCTCGATTTCATCGCCGGGGTTGAGCGCCGCGTGCTTGATGCGCTGACCGTTCAGCCAGGTCCCGTTCCGGCTGCCGGTATCGATCAGGAGATAGCGTCCATCTTCATTGCGAATCTCGGCGTGTCGCCCGGACGCGTCCAAGTCGACCTCGGGGTCGAAGTTCACGTCACTGTCCGGCATGCGGCCGATGCGGATCAAATCCTGGTTGAACTCGAACTCGCGCCCCGAGTCAGCGCCCTTGATCTGGCGGAGTAAGATCATCGCCGAACCTCAATCGACGGCCGGGATGAGTACGACCTCCGTCGGCACCCCGGGCTCCACCAGCACGTCTTTTCCGACTCGAGTCCCATCGACTTCGCGGGCCTCGAAATGATACGACCCGGGAAGCAGCCGCAAGAGAATCGCTCGGTTGAGTCGCAGCGGTCCATAGCTCTGGTCATTGACGTAGAGCTCGCCGGTCTCGAGCGCGGCCTGAACCCTCACCTCGACTGGAATCTGAGCGTTGGCCTCGACGTACGCGGGAGGCGGCGGCTCGGTGGCGGTGGTCGGCGTCGCGCGGCGTCGCACGCTCACGATGGTAATGACCGCCGCCAAGCCGAGTAGTGCCAACACAGACGCAGCCGTCGACCAGGAGACGGACGGCGCGCCGGGCGGATCGGAACCCCTCTCCAGGAGCGCGGGTCGCTCCCCGGACATCGCGCGGGGCACCATGCTCTTCACCACGTGCGGCAACATGGGCCCTGAGGCAGCCCGCTGATTGCGACCTCTGGGCAACGGATACTGCTGGTAGAACGGGACGGTGCCCTCTTCGGGCGGCTCGAGCGCGTCGCCGTCGAAATCGGCAACGATGCAGGTCACGTTGTCATGACCCCCGGCCGCGTTCGCAAGCTCGATCAGCCGATCGACCAGCTCCGGCAGCGGACCGATGCAAGCCATCTCCTCTTGGATGGCGTCGTTGTGAACGAGACCGCACAGGCCGTCGGAGCACAGGAGCACCCGGTCCCCTTGCCGCAACTCGACGAAAGTCAGATCTACCGCGACCTGCTGGGTCGTACCGAGCGCCTGCAGGATGATGTTGGAGTGTTCGAACGCCTCGGCTTCGTCTTCGGTGAGCTGCCCGGCTTCGATCAGCTGGTTGACCAGCGACTGGTCTTTGGTGATCAAGCTCAGCCGGCCGTTCCGCATGAGGTAGCAACGGCTGTCACCGACTTGTCCCACGAAGAGCACCTTGTCGACGAGGCCCGCTACGGTCGCGGTCGTTCCCATCCCGCGGCGTGTGCGATCTCTCTTTGCGGAGAGAAAGATTCGCGCGCCGGCTTCTTCGACCGAGTCGACCAAGCGCCGAGCAAAGGTGTCGCGATCGTCAGGCACAGCGTCACCGCGCAGCATCTCGAACAGCGTGTCGACGGCCATGCGACTCGCGACCTCGCCGGCCGCGGCACCGCCCATGCCATCGCACACGGCTAAACCGAGGCCGCGATCCGACACCACGCCGGAGACCACTTCCTCGGCCGGAAGAGGCCCTGACGCATCCGCGAGGTCAGCAGCCATGAAGTTGTCTTCGTTGTGTTCCCGGATGAGCCCGACGTCGGTCTTTCCGAAGAGTGTGAAGTGCAGGCCCTCAGGAGTCGGCCTCGCGGCTACCTCGGGCGAACGCGTCCAGCTCTCATGCCCGGGAGCCGGAGCCATGGTCTCGCCGCCCTCGTCGGGGCCCGACGGTTCATCGCCGTTGCGGTGTGCATCGCCACTCATTCAGTCCCCGCCCGTATCCACTAACCCCGCCAAGATACTATCAAGACACTATAACGATACAGCTTACAGTCGCGCTGTCGAAATCTCCACCTGTCGGGAGGCCTAAACCCATGCGATTCGGGCCTATTCAGAGCATGAAGTTGAAGCCGACCCGCAGAACCAGCATGGCGTCGAGGGCGCCGTCAACCGCGCGGGGGGCGTTGTCAGCTCCCGTGATGAAGGACTGGGTTCGCAGAAGGTTCCCGGTGACGAGGAATGAGAAGACGGTATCCGAGCTGAGCTCGACCTCCGCGCCGACGCCGATCTCGGCGGTCCCCCCGATCGTCTCGACTCGAAAACTGGGGCCCAGTACGAGAAAGCCGCCGCGGAGGCGCACCAGCGGATGCGTCGCGTGGTCTGGAAGGAAGGAGTACTGGAACAGCCCCGTGAACATCTGCGGAACCGTGGTTTCATAGACACCATTCGCCGTAAGAAGCCAGAACTCGTACCCGAACCCGAGGCCAATGCCGTTCGCCCATCGGTATGAGAAATTGACCCCGACCGCCCAGCCGATGTCTGCGATGCACTGGTAACCCGAGGGGCAAAGCCGATCGGTGGAGAGGGGCACGACCAAGCCTGTCTCGACTCCCACGGCAAACAATCCTTCCCTGGCCGGGGGCCCGCCCGGTAGCTCCCCCGAATCCGCCCGACCTGCCTGCGGGGCGGTGAGGCACAGGGCCCAGAGACAAACGGCGGCGGCGCGGGTTGGCACGGTCGTAGCATAGAGGGTCAGATCCGGTGTCTACAAGATTGACAGCGCCCAACCCTCTTTTATAGTAGCGCCGATTCGACCCGCTTAGGGGCTTTCTAATGGAGATCTTCCTAAACAAGCGCGCGATGCAGCGACTTCAGCTCTCGGTCGCCGACGCCGTCGAGGACGGCGAGATCGACGCATTGCGCGAAGACTTGGTGAGCGTCTTTTCCGACGACGACGTCGAGGAAATCGAGCGCCGCATCGACAGCGGCGACTTTTACGACTTCGTCTCGGAGATCTTGGACGAATGGTCCGGCGAGGATCTCGACGAACTGATGGAGCTCCTCGAGACCCAACTCACCGACGCCAACGTGGAGCTGAAGTACACCGCGTTGGAAAAGGACGATGCCGCCGCCAGCCAG
>JAUXFZ010000246.1 GCA_030622585.1 Myxococcales bacterium | reverse complement strand
CGTTGGTCGTCGACGTACGTAGGGGTGCGGCGGGGCGCGGAGTGGGGACCCAGCGGCGTAGCGAGTGACAATCTGCATGGCACCGACCACCGCAGATTGGGCGCGAGCGCCGAGGGGAGGCTTGCGTGGCCTCAGGCCCCAAGCCCCTCCGGCCACCTTTGCAAGCCGACCCGTCCGCAGGGTCCCCGCGCCGTGCTCCGCCGCGCCCCGTTCGTGTGTCCTGTTCGTAGATTTTGACCGCGTTGGGGGTGTCGGTCGATCATGGGCGGGTCTTGCGCTCTAACTTGATGAAGGCTCTGTTTGCCGGCGTTCCGCCGCTCTTTCTCTATGTGAGCACGGCGTCCGGGTACGCGCATTGGTTTGATGGGGGGGAGTTTGTCGCTGCGGCGGCGGACTTTGGGATCTCGCATCCGCCTGGGCACCCTCTCGCGTCGATCGTCCTTGGCGCCGCGAATCTGGCGCCGATTGGGGCCCTCGCGTTTCGCGTCGCGTTGGTTTGTGCGCTCCTCGGGGCCGTCGCGGCCGTCGCGTTGTTCTTTGCGTTCGAACATACCTTGAAGGTCGGGGGGATGGTCCTCGACTCTCTGCAATTCCCGCTAGCGCTGGCCGCGACCTGGTGGGTGGTCGGAACCCAGGCTTGGTGGTTCCAAGCCGTGCGTCCCGAGGTGTACGCGCTGCAAGCGGCGCTCTTGTGCATCGCGATGGAGCGGTTGCTGCGGGTTTCGCTCTCGGGGCCGGACGGCGACGTGCGGCCGCTTTATCATGCGGCGTTGGCGTTGGGCCTCGCGCTTTCCAACCATCACTACCTCGCCTTGCTCGCCGTCATTCCATCGCTGTGGCTCCTGGTCGGCGTGTGGCGAACCTGGGGCTGGCGTCCCCTCGCGTGGTCGGCCGGGTTTCTGAGCGCGGGCCTCGTCACCTATCTCTACCTGCCTTTGCGCGCGCTTCGGGAGCCGTTTCTGAATCTTGGAAACCCCTCGACCGCGGGTCGCTTTCTCTGGGTCGTCACCGCTGAGGCTTTTCAGAAGAGCCTGTCCCCGGACGCGGTGGCGCCTTTTGGCGAGCGCTTCTCCGATGTCTTGCTCGTAACCGGCGAAGGCCTTCACGTCGCGACGTTGGTTGTGGCGCTGCTCGGCGCGTATTTCATGCTGCGGGTCAGCGCGTCCCGAAAATTCGGCCTCTTCTGGCTTACCGTATGGGCGGTCTTCGCGCTTGGCCGGGCGGTCCTCGGCTTCGTGAGCGGCAACCCCGACGCGCTCGCATACCTCATGCTGTCGTACGCCGCGCTCGCTGTGTTCGCGGTCTTTGCGGTCGGTGTGCTGCTGAGCGCCCTCTCCGAAGCGCTGCCGAACAGGCCGAGGCTCGCACCGATCCTCGGGGCCATCCTGGCGCTCCTGGCTTCGTCTCAGTTTGTTCGCTCTTCGGCAGCCTCGTCGCTCGCCGACTTCGTAGACACCGATGTGTTTGACGATGGCCTCCGTCGCTCGCTGCCGCCTCGTTCGATCGTGTTGGTTCACAACCCACAGACGATCTTCCGCTTTTGGGGTGGCGAGGCCGAGGAGAACAGTCGGCCCGATGTCACGATGATCCCGCTTCCGTTGCTGACCTATCCGAGCTTGGTCGATCGTTTCGTCAGAGACGAACCCGAGTTGACGCCGCTGCTGCGAAGCTACGTGCTCGACGGAACCCTCAGCGTGCCCGGGCTCCAGAGCCTCGCAGCGCTGCGGCCTGTCTACATCGAGATGGACGTCCGGGTCACGCAAGACATGATGGATCTCGTGGTCCCCGAACACCTGTATCACCGCGTGTTGACGGCCAACACGACGGACACCGACGAAGCTCGAGCCATGCACCGGCACGCAACGCTTTGGGGCGATCTCTATCAGCGCATCGGACGGCCGATCGAGGAGCACACCCGCACGCAACTGATTTGGCGACACTACACAGATTCGTTGTATTTTGCTGCCGTTGGTGACACCAACGCGGCACTTCGGACCGTAGCAGCAGGCCTGGCGCTGAACCCGCATGCGCGCGAGCTTCAGATGATGCAGGAGGCGTTGAAGGCGGCGACGCCAGGCGAACGGATCGACGTCACGCCGTTCACGATCCGTTGAAGACGACCATCAAGGCGCCTGACGTTCCGCTCTACGGGCCCGTCGATAGATCTCGTATAGGTTTTGTCGAATCTTCGGCTGGACGCTCTGTCGGAGATCGATCTTCCAGGCGCCGTCCTGCTCGACGAGCACGATGGGCTGTAGGTCGGGCGAGGCGGACGCGGCCCGCACTTGGGCGGCACTCTCGTCGACTGTGATCAAGAGCTCGTCCTTGGCGGCCACGAGCTGCCCGAACACGAATCCACCAAGCGCCTGATCGTGCTCGCCCTGCCAATCCGAGAAGCAGGTGCGGAACAACGTCCCATCGAGAAGCTCAAATCGCTCTCGGGCTTCCAACCGCCGCCGAGCTTCTTCTTGAGACATGTCTTGAACGCCGTACGCACGGAAGATCGAGTCGATCGTCGCGCTGGGGGACTCGAAACCGGTCGGCGTCGGTTCGGTCTTGCAAGAAGTACAAGACATCGAGGACGCGAGGACCAGGAGAGCTACCGAGGCGAGCAGTAAGCGGCGCACGCGGAGGTTATTGCGTCGTTTCAGACCGCTGTCCAACTATTGACGCACCCGTCACGATGCTTAACTTGCTCGGCAATGAGACTCGATAGACTCACTACCAAGACACGCGAAGCCCTGGTCGCCGCCCAGCAAAACGCTGCGGATCGGGGCAACCCCGAGGTTTATCCCGAGCACCTCCTGCTCGACCTCCTGGCACAGGCGGAGGGGCTCGCCCCCGCTATCCTCGAGAAGGCCGGCGCCGACCTGCAAGGCCTGATTCGCGCCCTCGGCGCGATCCTCGACCGGATGCCGAAGGTCGCCGGCGGCGCGGAGCCCGGTATCTCGTCACGGCTTCGCGACGTGCTCAACAATGCATGGAAGGAGACCGAGGCGATCAAGGACGAGTACACGTCCGCCGAACACGTTCTCCTCGCGGCATACAAAGATACCGGGCTGAAGAAGGCCCTCGAAGCGCAGGGTGTGGATCGCGCGAAACTACTGGAGGCCGTGCAAGAGGTGCGCGGTAGTCAACGCGTGACCGACCCAGATCCGGAAGGAAAGTTCCAAGCACTCGAGAAGTACACGAACGATCTGACCGAGGCTGCACGGCAAGGCAAAACCGATCCGGTGATCGGCCGAGACGAAGAGATTCGTCGGGTAATGCAGGTGCTCTCGCGCCGCACGAAGAACAACCCGGTCCTCATCGGCGAGCCCGGCGTCGGCAAGACCGCAATCGCCGAAGGGATCGCCCACCGCATCGTTCAAGGTGATGTCCCCGAAGGGCTCAAAAACAAGAAGTTCCTGGCGCTCGATCTCGCCGCGATGATCGCGGGGGCGAAGTATCGCGGGGAGTTCGAGGAGCGGCTCAAGGCCGTGCTGCAAGAGATCGAATCGGCGAAGGGGGGGATCATTCTCTTCATCGACGAGTTGCACACCTTGGTCGGAGCCGGCGCCGCAGAAGGTTCGATGGACGCGAGCAACATGCTCAAGCCTGCCTTGGCGCGCGGTGAGCTGCGATGCATTGGGGCCACGACGCTCGACGAGTACCGCAAGCACATCGAAAAGGATGCTGCGCTCGCGCGCCGGTTCCAGCCTGTTTTGGCGGGCGAGCCTTCGGTGCACGACACCATCGGGATCCTGCGGGGGCTCAAGGAGCGCTACGAGATTCACCACGGCATTCGCATTCAAGATTCCGCCATCGTGGCCGCCGCAACCCTGAGCCAACGCTACATCACGGACCGCTTCCTGCCGGACAAGGCCATCGACCTCATGGATGAAGCCGCCTCGCGCTTGAGGATGGAAATCGACTCGGTCCCGGCGCCGATCGACACCATCCAGCGAAAGCTCACGCAGCTCGAAATCGAACGGGAGGCGCTGAAGAAGGAAACGGACGACGCGAGCAAAAAGCGCCTCGCGGAGCTCGAGAAGGAGCTTTCCGAGCTTCAGGAGCAAGGCGATACGATGCGCGCGCAGTGGCTCCACGAAAAGGAGATCATCACGGAGATTCGCGAGAAGAAGGAGCTCGTCGAACGCCTTCGGATCGATCTCGAGCGTGCCGAACGCACGACCGAATACGAGGAAGCCGCGCGGCTGCAGTATGGCGAGATTCCCGCGGCCGAGGCTACGGTGACCGAAGCGCAGCAGAAGCTCGCCGAAGCTCAGACGACCGGATCGTTCCTCAAGGAAGAGGTCACTGAGGAAGACATCGCCGAAGTCGTCGCCAAGTGGACGGGCATTCCGGTCAGCAAGATGCTCGAAGGCGAAAAAGACAAGCTCCTTCACATGGAGGACCGTTTGCGCGAGCGCGTGATCGGTCAGGACGAGGCAGTGGTGGCGGTGTCCAACGCCGTGCGGCGTTCGCGCGCCGGGCTGAGCGAACCAAATCGCCCCATCGGCTCGTTCCTGTTCCTCGGCCCGACCGGCGTCGGCAAGACGGAGCTCGCCCGAGCGCTGGCGGATTTCCTGTTCGACGACGACAAGGCGATGATCCGGCTCGACATGAGCGAGTACATGGAAAAGCACGCCGTGGCTCGTCTCATCGGTGCACCTCCAGGGTACGTCGGCTACGAAGAGGGCGGACAGCTGACCGAACCCGTGCGTCGCCGTCCATACGCCGTCCTTCTCTTCGACGAGGTGGAGAAAGCGCACCCGGACGTGTGGAACGTGCTCCTTCAGGTGCTCGACGACGGGCGATTGACCGACGGCCAAGGGCGCACGGTCGACTTCAAGAATGTGGTCATCATCCTGACCTCGAACGTCGGCTCTCATCACATCATGGCGCTCGACGACGAAGAGTCGATGCGCAAAGCGGTCATGGAAGATCTCCGTGATGCTTTTCGTCCGGAGTTTCTGAACCGTCTCGACGAGACGATCATCTTTCATCGACTCGACCGAGCGCAGCTGCGAAAAGGCG
>JAUXFZ010000030.1 GCA_030622585.1 Myxococcales bacterium | reverse complement strand
CGTCCTGGGTGCCACTCATCACTCCCTGCGCGGCAAAGTGAACCGCCTGCTGCGAGGAACCACACTGGCGGTCGATCGTCACGCCCGGAACGTGCTCCGGGTACCCGGCAGCCAGCCAGCAAGTGCGAGCGATGTCGCCAGCCTGGGTGGCAACCGCATCCACGCAGCCGAATACGACATCTTCGACCACGCCGGGGTCGATGCCGGAGCGATCGATGAGCCCCTTGATGGCATGCGCACCGAGGTCGGCCGAGTGGACTTTGCTCAACCCGCCCTTTTTTCTGCCGACGGGGGAACGAACTGCTTCAACGATATATGCTTCGGGCATCTGAACCTCGCTATTGCCTATCTCTAGAGGGGACCGTTGTCGCCGGCAAGGCGCCACCCCAAAAACTCAAAGGATATGTCGCCCTACACGCTCGCGATGGTAGGCCGCATCCCCATGGACCGCAGCCAGCGCCCAGGCGCGTTTCATCCACATATGCAGGTCGCACTCGATGGTGTAGCCGATCGCGCCGTGGACCTGCAGCGCTTCCTTGGCAACGAATTTCGCAGCCTGGCCTGCATAGATCTTGGCAAGAGAGACATTGATGTCGGCATCGGGAGCGGAGGTCGCCATGGACCAGCCAGCACGATAGACCGTCGGGCGCGCGAACTCTTGCTCGATGAGCGCGTTGGCGAGCCGGTGCTTGATCGCTTGCTGTGCGCCGATCGGCTTGCCGAACTGCTCTCGATCCTTCGCGTACTGGACCGCCATGTCGAGCATGCGACGGCTGAGCCCGATCAGCTGAGCCGCCGTCCCCAACGCAGCGCGCTCCCGGGCGAGCACGAATAGCGCGGTCGTATCGACGTCTTGCCGCATCTGATACTGCGCATCTGCCTCGAACGACACGCGACCGAGCTCTCTGGCGCGGTCGACCGAGCGCTCGACGCTGATCGAAGCATCGGCCAGCGGGACGCAGTACGCCGCCCCGCTCCGCTCGGCGATCAACACGTCGGCGGAAACTGCGTGCGCGACGATCGACTGATCCGCGAGCGACACGACGATGCGAGCTTTGCCCGCGACCGCCGGACCGAGCCAGCGCTCCTTTTGCGCATCGGTGCCCGCCGCCTCGAGAAGCGGAATCCCGACCGCCACGGTGTCGACAATGGGACCAGGCAGAGCGGCGTAGCCGGCCTCTTCCAAAGGAAGCACCAGATCGAGCTCGCTCATCGCCATGCCGCCCGCCTCTTCGGATGCCGTCATGCCGATCACGCCGGTCTCCGCAAGTGTATCCCAGACCGCGCGAGCCCTTTCGGGACTCCCGTCCCAAGCGGCCCGAACGACCTCGGGGGCACACTCGCGCTGCAAGACTTCACGCACCGTGTCGCGCAACATCTTCTGATCGTCGGTGAAGGCAAAATGCATGGGACTATTTCCGCGGAAGACCGAGGACGCGCTCGGCGATGATGTTGCGTTGGATTTCGTTGGTTCCCGCGTAGATCGGACCCGCGAGCGCGAACTGAAAGCCCTTCATCCAGTGACCTCCGTCAATAGCGCTGTCGGAGCCCTCATCGAGCTCCAGCGCCTCGCCAACGAGCGCGAGGGCGGTTTCATGCGTGCGCACGTCCATCTCCGACCAGAACACTTTGTTCATGCTGGAGTCCGGACCGATCGACTCGCCCTGCACCATGCGGGTGACCGTCTGGAAGGTGAACCAACGGTACACCTGGGCGTCCATCCACGCCTGGATGACTGCGTCGCGCAGGACGGGGTCGGAGCGATCCCGATAGCGATGGTACAAGTCGATCAGGCGCGCCGCGGTGGCGACGAAACGCCCCGGACTCCGAAGGCTCAAGCCTCGCTCCGAGCCCGTGGTCGCCATCGCAACGCTCCACCCTTGGTTCACCTCGCCAATCACGTCGGTGTCCGCCACGAATACGTCGTCGAGAAAAATCTCGGCGAAACCTTCGTCGCCATCGAGACGATCGACGCCGCGCACCGTGATGCCCTCGGCATCGAGCGGGAACATGAAGTATGTCAGCCCGCGGTGACGTGTCTGTTCAGGGTCCGTGCGGAACAAGCCATACGCCATGTCGCAGAAGGCAGCTCGAGTGGACCAAGTCTTTTGTCCGCTCAGCCGCCAGCCACCTTCGACGCGACGCGCTGTGCTCTTGAGCGACGCCAAGTCACTGCCCGCGTTCGGCTCGGACCAAGCTTGCCCCCAGGCAACGTCACCACGCGCCATCGGACGAAGGATGCGCTCCTTCTGCTCGTCGGTCCCGAACTCGAACAGGGTCGGCGCGAGAAGGAAAATGCCGTTCTGGGTGACGCGACTCGGCGCGCCGAGCCGGTAGTACTCCTCTTCGAAGATCAACCACTCGAAGAGCGTGGCCTCACGCCCGCCATACTGCTTGGGCCACGAGACCGCAGCCCAGCCCGCATCGAAGAGCTTGTGCTCCCACTGCAAATGCAACGCGAAGCCTTCCCTCGTGTCACCCGAAGGAAGCGGCTCGCGAGGCACGTTGGCTTCGAGCCATGCTCGGCACTCCCGTCGAAAGGCGTTCTCGGAATCGCTGAAGTCGAGATCCATCGCGTTCGCTTACGCGCCCAATCGCTCGAGGGTCGCTTCCGCCTCGGCGATGATGCGCTGCAGAAGCTCCGCGACCGTTGGAATCTCGTCGATGACGCCGGTGATCTGACCGGTCGGCAGAATGCCCGCCTCGACCCTGCCGTCCACCATCGACGCCTTGGTGAGCATGGGTGCGTTGGCGGCCATCGCGAGCTGCGCCCAAGTCAGCTCTTGGTTCTGCTTCATCGCCATGCCTTCTTCGAGCAGCTCAGGTAGCGAAGTTCCAGTGACCTTCATCAACGTCAAGGCGTTGAGCGCGGCGCGGGGGAAACGGGTCAGCGGGTTTGCCTTCTCGAGCTGGTCGATCAGGAATGTTCGGATGACGCGCTGCGGGTGTCCATCGACCGCCGTGGTCACGACGGTCCCGTTCGCCTTGGTCTCGAGGTAGACCTGTTTCACGTGGTCGGGCACCTGGCTTTCCTGGGTCAACAAGAAGCGCGTCCCCATCGCAATACCCTCGCCTCCGAGTGCCAACGCCGACACCAGGCCACGACCGTCGCGAAAGCCGCCAGCGCCAACGACCGGAATGTCCACCGCCGCCGATACGTCCGGGATCAGAATCGAGGTCGGTATCAGCCCCGTGTGGCCGCCGCCCTCCTGCCCCTGCGCAATCACGGCGTCGACGCCCCAGGCCTGCACCTTCTCGGCATGGCGACGCGCACCGATCGTCGGCATTGTCAGAACGCCGGCATCCTTGAGCGTCTTGATGACTCGCTCGCCGGGCGCTTGCGCAAAGCTTGCGACCTTTACTTTTTCGCGGACGAGCAGCTCGACGCGCTTCATGACGTCGGATTGATCGGCGCGCATGTTCACACCAAACGGCTTGTCCATGCGGTCCTTGAGCTTCGCGATGGTGTCTTCGAGCTCACGGAAGGTCATCGTGGCCGCCGCAAGGATGCCGAGGCCGCCGGCCTGGCTAGTCGCCGACGTGAGACTTGCCCCCGAGACCCAACCCATCCCGGTCTGAATGATCGGGTACTCGATGCCAAACATCTCGCAGATGCGGGTGTGCAGCGCGGACTGGGCTTTCGCTGTCGGCTTGGGCGCTGGTGCTTCGACAGCCTGGATGCGCGCCGGCGCCCTACTCTTGCGCTTCTTCGCGGGTGCTTTGCTCGGGCGCTTCGCCTTCGCCTTGGGCTTGGCCTTGGCCTTGCTCGAACGCTTCGCCTTGGCCTTGGCCTTGGGTGCCGCTGATTTGCGCTTCTTCGCGGGGGCCTTCGTGGTCCTCTTCTGCACCGTCATACTATGACCTCTTTCTGGGCATAACCTTGCGGGTCGAGCTCGCGCAACACGCCGATGAGCTCTGCCGTCGGGATCGGGGTCGTGTCCACCTCGTCAGCAATCACGAGGTCGAAACCCGTGTTGTCGATGACTTGCTGAAGCTCTACCCCAGGATGTAGCGAGGCCAGGCGCATGCGGTGGTCCGGCGTGTTGAAATCAAACACGCCGAGATTGGTGACCACGCGCCGGATCTCATGAAAGCGACTTCCGGCGGGACCCAGGGAAGCCGCGCGGTCGTACCCTACGCCACTCACGAGATCGACCTTGGCAACCAAGGCTCGGGCGTTGTGGTTGGGGACCCAGTAGCTGGTCACGTGGTTGATCGTGTTGCCCGGCGCTCCGCGCACGCCAAGAAGCTGCGCCTTGGGATTCTCCCATGGGCCGATGCAGGCAATGTTCTGGTTTCCGAACTGATCGATTTGCGAGGCGCCCATCATGACGTGGCGGCGTCCCCACCAGAGGGTGTCGAATACGCCACTGAAGGGCATCCAGCCTTCGACGTCGTCGTCACTCGGCTTGGCTCCGAGCGGCAATGCGCGGCGGAGCAAGAGGTTGAAGCCGTCGGTCATCAGCAGGTCGGGCTCGAACGTCGACTTCGCTAGGCGGGCGCCGAGACTCGGGGTCGTCCCCATGGCGCTGACCATGATCTCCCCGTCGTTGCGAAAGCACTCCGCGACGGCGAGCGCGCAGACGTCCGCGCGCGTGGCTTCGGTGCCCGTCATGATGCCACCGCCTTCTGGTAGTCAGCCTCGCTCACGTCGAGATACTTGGCGCGAAACGCCTTCCACGCCTCGTCGTCTTTGGCGGTGGCAGCGTACTCGCGCTGAAACTGCTCGTCCCGCGCGTAGTCTGGCGGGCACTCGGTAAAGTGCGCCCCCCCAGGGGTTTCGACGACGCCGCTCACCATCATGCGGTTGATGAGCAGACTTTGAAGCGGACCGCCGTGGACCAGTTCGTCGGTCGACACGATTTTCTCGCAGCTCATGAAGGCCTTCTTGGCAGCCATGCAGAAGAGGTTGTCGAAGTACGGGTCACGACCAAGCGCCTGTCCGTTCCCCGACACGTCGGCCCGGTTCATGTGAATGAATGCCACGTCCACGTTCAACGCAGGCACAGCGACGAGCTCCTCGCCGTCGTCGTAGGGCGACTTCACCGTCTTGAGGTGCGGATTGATCTTCAAGACGTCCGAACCGAGGCCCGCGCGCGTGGGCAAGAACGGAAGCCGCTGCGCCGCCGCCCGCAGCCCTAGAAGAAACATGCCCTCGTCGAACTCGACCGCCTCGATCGTCCCGTTCTGGCGAGCCTTGCGGAAATGCGGCTCGAGCGGGATCGAATCGAGAGAGACGAAGCCGTAGACCGCTTTCTTCAGCTGCCCGGTCGCGCAAAAGATGCCGATATCGGGGCCCCCGTAGGAGACGACGGTCAGGTCCTTGACGCCTTTGCGGACCAAAGCCCGGACGAACGCCATCGGCTTGCGCCGGGAGCCCCAACCGCCGATGCCGATGGTCATTCCATCGGTCACCTCAGCGACGGCTTCATCCACCGTCATACGTTTGTCAGTCACGAAGCACTTCCTCACTTCTCATCGGCATCGGGGTCGCGCTTTTCGACGAACGCGTCCCGTGCCTCGTCAGCTACACCCGCCAAGTTCAGCTCGAAGGTGAAGCCCTGCTCGAACCGGTACGAACGATTCACGTCGACCGGATCGATGTTGTTCAGGCATTCCTTCGCCACGCGCACGACGCGCGGGTTCTTCTTGGTGAAGGTGCGAGCGACTTCTCTCGCCTTGTCGGCGAGCTCAGCTCGTTCGACGACCGCGTAGACGGAGCCCCAGTTGTGTAGCTCTTCGGCTGTCGCAGCCTCGCAGGTGAGGACCATCGCGCGCATCTTGAGTGCCGGGACCAAGCGCGCGAGGTGGGTGGCTGCGCCAAGTGCGCCCCGGTCGACCTCGGGCAACGCGAACTTGGTGCCCTTGGCGGCGATCAGGATGTCTGAGTTACCGGCCAGGCCAATTCCGCCGCCGACGCAATATCCATGGACCGCCGTGATGACGGGAACCTTGCACTCGTAGACCGCCTTAAATGCCTCCCAGCAACCACGGTTCGCGCCGAGGAGAGAATCGAAGCCTTCGGTGTCCTGCATCTCCTTGATGTCGACGCCCGCGTTGAAGCCTCGACCCTCCGCTCGAAGGATGACGGCGCGGGTCTCGGGATCGTTGCCCGCAGCCGTGATCACCTCGGCCAGCTCGAACCAGCCTGCGACCGAGATGGCGTTGACCGGAGGATAGTCAACGACGACTTCGGCGATTCCATCAATGATTTCGTGCGAAATGCCCACTGCGCGTCCCTTCGAAGGTGGGCCGAAGTGAAACGCGTTTCAGTCCGTCGGTCAAGCCGACGAGGCCGGGTCCTAGCGAGGCACCGAGTCGAGGAAGGTCTGTATGGCCGGGGTGATCGGCTCTCCCATCCGTCGCAGCTCGCTGCGTACCGCGGCTGCGGCGCTTGGCACGTCCGACGTCGTGACGGTGCGAAGGGGCGGCGTCCGAAAGCGGTACACCACGCGCAGGACCGCCCGAAAAATAGCTTCGGGCATCACGAGGACGACAGCGACCTTCTCGCCTTTCAGGGCCACTCGGCGATCCTCGAGCCAGTCGGCAAAGGCTTTGCGATGGCGAGCCGCGATGACACCGGTTCCGCGCTGGTGTCGAACGAGCGCTACGAACGGGAGGACGCGATCGATATGGTGGACGGCGAGGCGCAGCATGAGGCCGATCTCGTGGTCCTCGATCTGCCGGGGCAGCCTCATGTCATACAGGATCACCGGTGAGTGTGTGCCGTCGATCCGTATTCGCGCCGACTCGTAGGTCGGATCCGCGTCCCAATCCCAGTCCATAGATTAAGCCAATTGTAAAAGGAAAGCCTGAAGAAGCGCAACGAGTTGCAAGAAAGTCCGCGGCAATATGGCCACATTACATGATTCGTCAACCCACGAATGGGGACGAAATGAAGCCTGGCTCACCGGCAGCGCGTTGCCCTCGTAGCGGGTTGGCGATATCACGGCGCGGTGTTCGCAACGATTCCCGAGAGAGACAACATGGCCAACGTCAAGCAGCCTCGGCGCGTCGAGGTCCTCGACGCCCTACCCCGCAACGCCACAGGCAAAGTCGTGAAGTTCGAGCTTCGGGAGCGTGCCCGTGCCTGACTTTCCCGAGGGCGTGGCGCTCGTCGTCGGCGGGAGTGGCGGAATTGGTAGTGCGATCGCGCGTGGGTTCGCAGCCGCCGACGTGACCCTCGCGATCACCTATCGACGCAACAAGGAAACGGCCGACCGGGTAGCGAGCGAGATCCGAGACGCTGGGGGAGCCTGCTCGGTGCACGGAGTCGACCTCGGCGACTTGAGCTCCGTGCAGGCGTGTCTCGACGAGCTCGCCGACGAGTACGGACAGATTCACACCATCGCGCACGCGGCGGGCACCCATATTGATCAGCCCTATGTCAGTCAGGTGACGCCGGAACAGTGGCGGAACACCATGGACTGGGACGTGAATGGGTTCTTTCACGTGGCGCACGCAGCCATTCCTCACCTTCGCAAGAGCCACGGATCGATCGTGTTCGTCAGCTCGGCGGGGCTGAAGCGGTTTCCGCCGGGCGATGTGCTATCCGTGGCGCCAAAGGGTGCCATCGAGGCGCTGATACGGGGAATCGCCCGGGAAGAAGGGCGCAACGGAATCCGCGCAAACAACGTGGCCGTGGGCGTCGTCGACGCGGGTATGTTTCCAAAGCTCGTCGAGCGCGGCGAACTCAGCCAAGAATGGATCGACGCGGCCACCCGCAACACACCGCTACGCCGTTTTGGAACTCCGGAAGAGATCGCGGATGCTGCGGTGTTCCTGGCATCCTCCCAAGCTCGCTATATCACCGGGCAAACCTTGTTCGTCGACGGCGGCTACACCTTGTGAGCCGCCTCGCGGCGGTCGAGGCACAGCTGCTCGCGCCGGGGGCGCCCTTCGAGTTGACGGAAGAAGAGGTCCTCGGTGAACGGGTGCGGGTGTTCGCAAACCGCGCGCGCTCGCTTCGTGACGTCCTGCTGCGAGGGCGAGAGTTCGCCGACGCGGAGTACATGGTGTTCTGGGATGGCGAGCGGGAGCGGCGTTACACGTTTGCCGAACACGAGAAGCTCGTCGCGAACGCGGCGGCCGCACTGAAGGAGCGGTTCGACGTGAAGCCGGGTGACCGGGTGGCGATCCTGGCCGCGAACTGTCCGGAATGGATCATCTCGTTTTGGGCCACGGTGAGTCTCGGCGCGATCTGTGTGGGATTGAACGGTTGGTGGACCGAGGACGAGATTCGGTACGCCGTCGGACATAGTAAACCCAAGGTGCTGATCGCCGACCGGAAGCGCGCGGCGCGCATCACCGACGCCCTCGACGTCCCGATGCTCATCGTGGAAGAAGGCTTCGACGGCCTGCTCGCGGCCCACCCTGACGCCGAGCTTCCCACGCAGCCCATCGCGGAGAGCGATCCTGCAATCATCTTGTACACGAGTGGCACGACGGGCCGCGCCAAGGGCGTGGTTCACACGCACGGCAACGTGACCAACATGGTCATGGTCAGCTTTTTTCATGGCGCGCGCCTGATGATGGCCAACCCGAAGCAAGACGAGCTTCCGCAACTGGCGAACAGCATCCTGGTGACGAGCCCACTGTTCCACGTGTCGGGGCTGCACTGCGCGGCGGTGACCGCGCTGGCCGGTGGGGCGAAAACCGTCTGGCCGATGGGGCGGTTCGACCCAGAGACGACGCTGGCGTTGATCGAGCGCGAGAAGATTACCGGCTGGGGCTACACGGCAACGGTGCTGCATCGACTACTCAACCATCCCAAGGTCAGCAACTACGACCTGAGCTCGTTGCGCTCGGTCGGAGGCGGAGGATCGCCGATCCCCGCGCCACTCATCGAGAAGGCGCAAACAGCCTTTCCGCAGTGCAGCCACACAATGGGTGTTGGATATGGACTGACGGAGGGCACGGCGTTCGCGACTCTCAATGCCGGTGAAGAACTGACCGATGACCCGGCGTCGGTAGGCCGTCCGGTGCCTGTCGTCGAGGTTGAGATTCGGGATGACCAAGGACGGGCGCTCGAACAGGGGGAGGAAGGGGAGATTCACCTTCGTGGTCCCCTCGTCATGCGCGAGTATTGGGACGATCCGAAAGCCACCGACGCGGCGATCAAGCCCGGGCGTTGGCTGAACACGGGCGACGTCGGCCGGCTCCGGGACGGGAGGCTCTACATCGCTTCTCGCAAGCGCGACCTCATCCTGCGTGGCGGCGAGAACGTGTACCCTTTCGAAATCGAGCAGCGCCTCGAAGCTCATCCTGCGGTCGCCGAGGCGGCGGCCATCGGTATCGACCACGAGGAGCTCGGCCAAGAGGTCAAGGCCATCGTCGTGTTCGAAAAGGACCAGGCGATTCCGACGCCAGAGCTCCAACGATGGGTCGCCGACGCCCTTGCGTATTACAAGGTACCTAGCTTGTGGGAGACGCGAAAACTGCCCCTGCCCCGCAACGCGACGGGAAAGGTGCTAAAGAACGCCCTGCGCGATGCGCAGGATTCGATGTTCATCGAGGAGTAAGTGATGCCCGAAGCCGTAATCGTCTCAACAGCGCGGACCCCGATCGGCCGCGCCTTCAAGGGATCTTTGATCGAGATGCGTCCCGACGACCTCGCCGCCATCGCGGTGAAGGCGGCGTTGGCGAAGGTGCCCAACCTCGACCCATCCACCGTCGAGGACTTGATGCTCGGCTGCGCACAGCCAGCTGGCGAGCACGGCTACAACATGGGGCGCGTCGTGAGCTTGCTCTCGGGCCTCGACTCGCCGGGCACGACGGTGAACCGTTACTGCTCGTCGTCGCTGCAGACGATTCGCATGGCGGCCCATGCGATCAAGGCCGGCGAAGGCGACGTGTTCGTGGCCGCGGGCGTCGAGTGCGTCAGCCGCTTCGGACTCGGCAGGGCTGACGGCATGGAGAACACGAAAAACCCCAAATTCGCGGACGCCCAAGCGCGCATGGAGAAGTACATGTCTGGCGAAGGCGGCGACTGGGTGCCGGCGGGCGGCTTGCCCGATGTCTACGTCACCATGCTCCAAACGGCGGAGAACGTTGCGCAGTCCATGTCCGTGTCGCGCCAAGAGCAAGACGAATTCGCGGCGCTCTCACAGCAACGCGCAGAAGCGGCGCAGAAGTCAGGGCATTTCGCCGAAGAGATCACGCCTGTCACCACGCCTAGCGGCAAGGTGGTCGACACCGACGATTGCCCACGTCACGGGACGACCGCGGAGAAACTCGCGGGATTGAAGCCGGTCTTGGTCGAGCAGATGGGCGACAAGGCTACCGTCACGGCCGGCAACGCCTGCCCGCTCAACGACGGCGCCGCAGCGGTGATCGTGATGAGTGATACACGCGCCAAAGAGCTGGGGCTGACCCCCCTGGCGCGCGTGGTGTCAACCGCGGTTTCCGCGCTCAACCCGGAGATCATGGGACTCGGTCCTATCGAAGCGACGAAGCAGGCACTCGGGCGCGCCGGCCTGACCATCAAGGACATCGACCTCGTCGAGATCAACGAGGCCTTCGCAGCTCAAGTCGTTCCGTCGGCCCGCGAGCTCGGCATCCCCATCGACAAGCTCAACATCAACGGCGGCGCCATCGCTCTCGGCCACCCCTTCGGCCAAACCGGCGCTCGCATCATGACGACGCTCATCCACAACCTACAGTCACGCGATGGCCGCTATGGCATCGAGACGATGTGCGTTGGCGGCGGCCAGGGCATGGCCGCCGTGATCGAACGGCTGGGCTGAGGCTGGCGGTCACGACTGCTTTGGAAAAGCCGAGTCTCGGTGTAGAAAACCCTGCCTTCTGGCGCTTGACGGCGACCTGCGTTGCAGTGCTCGTGCCGCTCAACTGGAGCTGGTACGTGTGGGGGCGCCAGCTTCCCGGCTCGCATGCGCTCTACATCGTCGTCGGCAGCATGGTGTACTTCGGTCTTCTACGCGGGCTGACCGGCATTCGCTTCACCGACCTGTCCCGTGAAGCACGATTCGTCGTCCTCACCTCGATGGCGCTGCTGATCGTGTTCTTGAGCTTCGGCCGCTCAGACACCTACGCTCACGTGTTCGAGCGGTTCGTTCCCAGCGACGCGCGGACGCCACTGCTCGCCTTTGCGTATTTCACGGCGAGCAGCGTACTGTTGCGCTTCGCGATCCCCTACCTGCTCGTTCGCTTTAGATTGCGGCAGCCACCGCGTGACTACGGGTACGTCGTTCGAGGAAGCAGCCGAATGCGCTGGGCCTACCTCGGCTTGTTCGTCGTGATGGTACCCATGGTGCTCTGGGCCTCGACCCTGCCTGAGTTTCAATCGAGCTACCCTCAGACCGGCGGCTTGATCGCCGGCAACGCAGTATCGATTCGACTCTTCCTGCTCTACCACGCCGCGTACTTCATGGTGTTCCTGTCGGGCGAGAGTTTCTGGCGCGGTTACATGACGTTCGGTCTGGGCCGTGATTTGGATGTCGCGGCGCTTCCTTGGATGGTCATGATGTACAGCATCGGCCACTACGAGAAACCGATCCTCGAGGTCAACGGCTCCATCGTCGCCGGCTTCGTCCTGGGATACTTGGCGCTCCGCCACCGATCGTTCTTTCTGGGTGCGCTACTGCACTGGTCGATCGCGCTGCTGATGGATCTGGCCGTCCTCCACCAACGCGGACTGAGCTGGCAGTGACGTAAGTCGCGACTCGGCGGACGGGACGAACGGGGCGCGGCGGAGCGTGACGCGGGGACCCTGCGGACGGGGCGGCCTGCAAAGGTGGCTGGAAGAACTGAAGGCCGGGGGCCACGCACGCCGCCCCCCGGCGCTCGCGCCCAACCGGCGGTGGGTGCACGCATGGCCGCTTGTCCCCCGCTCCGCCGCTGGGCCCCCACATCACGCTCCGCCGCACCCCTCCATACG
>JAUXFZ010000247.1 GCA_030622585.1 Myxococcales bacterium | reverse complement strand
GAGGTCGAGCTCCGACGCGTTACCCTTGCGCCCGCGGTCGTAATGCAGGAGAGCCATCTGGTTGAAGGCCGACAAGTAGTCGGACTCGATCGCCAGCGCCCGTCGCAGGTTCTTGAGAGCCTCTTCGTTTTGCCCCTGCGCCCGTTGCACGATCGCAAGGTTCGTGTAGCCCGAGGTGCACTGCGGATCGTCCTTGATCGAGCGCTCGAATGCAGACCTCGCCTGAGCGGTACGGCCGGCCTGCAAATCGCGAAGCCCGAGGCCTACGCGCGCCTTGCAGAACCTCGAATCGACCTCGAGGGCCTCGTCGTAGTGCTTGTACGCGCCGTCATCACCGCAGCGCGATAGAGCAAGGCCCGCCATATAGTGCGCCTCCGCAAACTGTCCGCTCTGCGCATCAGCTGCGCGCTCGAATGACTTCTCCGACGCACTGCACTTGGCCGAGGTCCAGCCGGACTTTTCGTTGCTCTCGAACTCGTCGAGGGCCGACTCCCACTTGCCATGCGCCTTCCTGCTGACGGCGTTGCCGTCTGCGGTCGTAATCGCCTCGCCCCCTGCCGTTCGCGCAACATCGGCGGACGGTGTGGTTCCCTTCGTCGAGCTCGTACTCTCTCCTCCGCAACCCACGGCGAGCGCGATGGCAATGAACGCTACTTGATGATGTGTTCGCATCACGGCTCCTCCCTGTTGGCAAGCGCATCTTTGGTATTCAGCCTCTGCTGATTGATCGCGCCGAGGTCCACGGCCCCCGGGTCGCCAACCGTCGCCTTGACGTAGTTGGGCTCTCCTCGAAGCTCCGCTGCGACGGGGTACTTCCGCGGGTTGAGCCCGTTGAGCTCCCGCTCACATGTGCGCGACCACTCGTTGAACCAGCGAACCTGCGTGGCGGTCTTCAGGCAGAACTCGAACTTGTCGATGGCCTGGCGCTGCAGCGGCTCGGAGACGTCGTCAAGAGCGCCGACATAGATGTCGAACAGCCCTGGGTCCTTTTCGATTTCCCGGGGAATGGGCGCGTCGCGGAACTCATCTACGAAGCTCCGGTACATCTCACCGCTCCGGGAAGCCGCCGCGATCTGCCACGGCGCCGACTTCATCTGGATCCCGTCCACGTCGACGGTCATCTTGGCCACTTTGGCGTAGCCGGCCTCAGCGGTCCGAAGCACAGCCTGCTTGCGCTTGACCCATTTCTTGAACTCCGTGTCGGACCACTTCTTTACGCGAGCCATGCTCTTGCCCCCGCGATACTGCGGGAACGCGACCTTCTCGAAGTCGGCGAACTTGTACTCCGAAAGGTAGAACTGTGACTCCGCGGCGCTGTCGAGCGCCTGGCGAATGTACAGCACCTTGCTGTCCTTCGGCGTGTTCTTGAGCGCCCGAATTCGTTTGGGCGCGCCCGCGGTCCAACCTTTGACGGCGGCCTGGAAGTACTTCCTGGCATCGCCCTTCTTGTTGAGCTCCCAGAACGCCCGGCCGATGGCCGTATTCGCCTGGATCAGCTGGTGGGGCATGCCGACCTTGCCGTACTTCTTCAGGTAGTCGCGATAGTGCGAGATCACCTGGAACCACCGCTTTTGGCGCTGGTAGATCGAGCCGATCGAGAACATGACCTGAGAAGTCTGGCGCGGAAGCTTGCGCCTGTAGTTTCGCGCGAACAGGTCCGAATCCTCCATGGCTGCCTTGTCGTCGCCAAGACCAATCCGGAAGAAGGTCGCCTGCTCCAAGCCTTCGATGGCATTCGGACACACACCGTTGCGCTTGTCCTCCGCACTGCATCGCTTGCCGTCCTCCCCAGGGAACTTCCGCGCGAACTGCTCGTAGTACTTGGCCGCCTGCTCATAGTACGCGAGCGCCTGAAAGTTCTGGCCGATCAGGTAGACCGCCTTCTTGGAGAGCTTGCTCTCTGGGTACCGCTCGATGAGCACGGTGCGCACCTGAATGGCGCGGCCGAGTAAATGCGCAGCCTCGAAGTTGATCGCGGCGTTGTAGAGCATTTCGTCCATCTCGCCGCACTCCTCGTGGCGGCGGAAGATGCGCACGTACGTCGCGGCAGCCTTCTTGAACTGCTGCGTCTTTTGATAGGTTTCCGCTTCCTTGCGGCGAACCTGGCACTGTAGGTTGCCGAGAGTCCCGCATAGGTCCGGGTTCTCGTCGGCTAGTTGGTCGGTCCCGCAGAACGACGCCGACATCGGGTCGATCGCCGCGCCGAGCTCCTGAATGCAAGCGACCCGCGGCTGCGCGAGCTGGGTGCCGAGCACGTTGAGGCAGTCCAGATAGAGGTTCGCGGCGTATTCGGCGAGCTCGCTGTCCTTGTGATTGAACGCGATGTCCCGGAACAGTACCGCGGCCTCTTCGAAACGATTGGCCTCGTAATAGATGCGGGCCCGGCGATACTTGATCGTCGACATGTCTTCCGCCTTATCGACGTAACACACGTACCGATTGAACGCCTCGAGCATGCCCTCCTGAAGGGGAGTGAGTTTCTTTGGCGCGAATTTGTTCTTCGGAGCGGCCTTGGCGTTCTTCAGCGCCCTCTGGTCGCTCTTGCTGACGAACTTGGTCTCGGTTTCGCGCGGCACATACTGCTGCTGGTAGAGGTTGTTGTAGCAAAGCACCGCGGCGTACGCGGCGTCGCTCGTGAACTCGCCCTGCGAATCTTGCTCGACGACCTCGTCGAACGCCGGTCCGCACTGGCCCCATTCTTCCATCTTCCAGAGCAGCTCGGCGTAGAAGTACGAAAGCTTGTACTTGGTCGGCCAGTCGCGCTTGTCGATATTCGCGAACTTCATCTGCTCCATCTCAGGGAACTCCTTGAGCAGTGTCCTGTAGAGCACAGCGGCCTGCGACATGGTCCTCTTGTTCTTGGTGCCGGGAGACGCATCGGTGCCAACCGCCTCTCGGTGCCAAGAAGTCCCGAGCCAGAGCATCGTCGTGGCCGTCTCCACCTTGCACTCCTCGACCTTGGCCGGGGGCTTCCCGCCCTTCTTGTAGGTGCGATAGACGTCGACGAGGCGCTTGAGCTCGATGATTTGCTCCTGCTTGGGGCGCGACGAGATCACCGCGGCGGTGACCTTGGTCTGCCAATCGCAAAGCGAGTTGCTGCGTGGCGAGTCAGCCATGAGCTTGTGGTAGACAGTGATCGCCTGCGGCCACTGGCCGGTGTCGTAGTAGAGTTCGCCGAGGTTCTCGAGCATCTCGTGCGCTTCGGCGTCGTTCTTGGCGTACCGCCTGAAGAAAGGCAGGGCCTTCCCTGGGGAGCCGTAATGCGAATACGGCAGCACGAGCTCTTTGCGGGCCTGTCGCGCGAGGTTTTTCGCGTCGTTGGCGTACTTGTTCTTGCGAGCGAACTCGAGAATATCGACGAAGCCCTGCAGCGACTGCCGGTAGCGTTCGCGGTTGTATTCGACCCAAGCGATCTTGTAGAGCGCGTACCCGTAGACCGAGTTTCGTTTCGGTGGGAACTCGATCACCTTGCGGTAGAACTTCGCGGCAGTGTCCATGTCGCTGTCGTTGAAGTAGAACTCCGCAAACGATAGATACGCGTTGGGCACGAAACGGCTTCTTGGATGGTCCTTGATCAATCGCCGGTAGACCGAGCGCGCCTTTTCGAACTGGTCGAGCTCCTGGAGCGCGAAAGCCAGGGAGAACAGGACCTCGTCCATCCGGTTGAAGTTCGGATGGTCACGCACGAGGGTCGCGTACGTGCGAATGCTGTCCTCGCGAATCTTGTCTAGGTCGGCTTGGGCCGCCTTTTGGCCGTCACGCGCCTGCTTGCATCGGGCCTTGTCTTTGTCCCGGGTGCACGCCTCGTAGATCGGGTCGTCGGACGAGCGGACCTTGGCGTTCTTGGCGATCTGCATCTCGAACTGCGTCTCGGCGAGACGCAGCAGGATCTCGGGCCGTCGCGGGTCATCGTCCGCGCTGTTCTTGACGAGCCGCTGAAGGATGGCGATCTCCCGCTCGAGCAGGTTCTCTGCCCTTGCCCGCGTCTTCTCCCGCCCGAGCCGCGTGCTCAGATCGATTTGGAGCGAAGGCCCAGTCGGGCCCTGCTTCTTCGCCTTCTTCGGCGCGGTTGCCTTCATGCGCGAGACCGGCGCGTTGCCGCCCTCCTTCGCTACTTCCCTCCGCGCACCTGGCGGACACGCCACGATCGCTCGCTCCGTGCTCTCGGGAATGCACATCGGGGCGGCGCTCATCGGCGCTTGCTCCGCCGCGGCCTCGCTCCCGGTTACTACGGCGAGCAACCCGCAAAGGAGGCTCGCTGCGTACTTCAATTTCGTTACCGCGTGCATAGGTTAGTCACCTGTTGTCGATAGAACCCGAGCTCATCTCGCCACCACTCCCCATTGAACGGCCAGAGCTGATGTTCCTCGTCCACATTCACATCGCCGCCCTTGGACTTCTTGGCGAGCGACATTTGCTGTTGGAGCTCCTGATCGATTTGACCACGACGGAAGGTCGCGATCTCGAGCTCTACGGTGTCGACCTGATTGCTGAGGTCTCGAAGCTCACGAATCAGCCGCTTGTACCGGCCGCGCGCCAGGTCACCTGCTTGGTCGACCGCGAACGCTCTCGCGAGCGATACGTCTTCGAGAATCTGCCCGCCAACCGGCGAGCCCTGGAACTTCTCGTCGGACTTCCCGAGACGCGCCTCTTCTGAGTCGAGGATCGCGACATACTCGAGATGTTGCAGCACCGTGCGGTCGCTCAACGCGGACGCCACAATCGGACGGACGCGAGGCGAGAGCTCTGCCTGGCCGGCCCGAACCTGCTTCAGGAATTCGAAGAAGTCGGCGTTGTCCTCGTGCTTTCGAAGCACTGCGTCGAGCTCCTGTTTCACCGGGTCATAACGGTCGTGGTATTTCGCCACGGTGGCCTCGGCATTGTCGACCTGACAATTCACGAAGAACGTCACCGCCTTCAGCACGAGCGCCTCGGGATAGAACGAATTCTCGAAGTAGGGCGAGTACAGGGTGTGCACGTTGCCGAGCGCGCGGGAGTACTCGTCGGCGAGG
>JAUXFZ010000488.1 GCA_030622585.1 Myxococcales bacterium | reverse complement strand
GGGCGTGACGATGGCGCTTTTCATGGCCAACGCCGGCGGCGCCTGGGACAACGCCAAGAAGTCGTTCGAAAGCGGCGGCGGCTACAAGATGACGGATGGCTCGGTCCACCCGAAGGGCAGCGAGGCGCACACTGCCTCGGTGGTCGGTGATACCGTCGGTGACCCCTTCAAGGACACCGCGGGTCCGTCGCTGAACATCCTCGTCAAGCTGATGAGCATTGTGGCACTCGTTCTCGCGCCGCTCATCGCCGTCTAGTTCCTCTCGTCAAGGACGGAAGACCCCGCAGGCGTTTCGCCTTGCGGGGTTTTTCTTTGCGGCTTGCGGCGCTAAGGTTCGGGCAATGGCCGATCCCACCCAGACCGCGGCATGGAACGCCTTGCTAGCCCACCACGCTGAGGTTGAAGCCCTCTCCATGCGCGACCTGTTCAGGGACGACCCCGACCGTGCCGCACGCTTTTCCCTCACCCTCGGCGACCTCCTCTTCGATTTCTCGAAGAACCGCATCACCGACCAAACGGTGTCCCTGTTGACCGACCTGTGCGAAGAGTGCGGGACGCGCGACTGGATCGCGCGCATGTTCTCGGGAGACGCGATCAACGAGACCGAGGGCAGGGCGGTCCTGCATACGGCTCTTCGTAACCGAGGCGCGCGGACGGTGACCGTGGATGGCGCCGATGTGATGCCTGACGTCAGGCGAGTGCTATCGCAAATGCGTGCGTTCGCGATTTCCGTTCGAGAGGGCGACTGGGCGGGTCACACCGGGCGCGCCATCACTGACGTCGTCAACATCGGGATAGGCGGCTCGGACCTCGGTCCAATGATGGTGACGGAAGCGCTCCGCCCGTACTGGCAGCAGGGGCTACGAGCACACTTCGTCTCGAACGTCGATGGCACTCAGTTGAGCGAGGTTCTGCGCCAGGTGCAGCCGGAGACGACGTTGTTCATCATCGCGTCGAAGACTTTCACCACTCAGGAGACGCTCACCAACGCGCGCTCTGCACGACAGTGGCTCGTCGATCGTTTGGGCGCCGAGGATGCCGTCGCGAAACACTTCGTGGCGCTTTCAACAAACCGTGATGCGGTCGTCGAGTTCGGAATCGATCCCGCGAACATGTTCGAGTTCTGGGATTGGGTTGGTGGCCGGTACTCGCTGTGGTCTGCGATCGGTCTTTCGATCGCGATCGTCATCGGCATGGATGACTTCGAGGAGCTGCTCGCGGGCGCGTACGAGACGGACGAGCACTTTCGGACCGCACCGCTCCGGGAGAACATTCCCGTGATCATGGCGGCGCTTGGCGTCTGGTATCACAATTTCTTTGGTGCCGCCTCGCATGCGGTCTTGCCCTACGACCAGTCGCTGCATCGCTTCCCGGCGTATCTCCAGCAAGCCGACATGGAAAGCAATGGCAAGAGCGCATCTCGCGACGGCGCGATCATCAGCGAGTACACGACCGGGCCGGTTGTATGGGGTGAGCCCGGGACCAACGCGCAGCACGCGTTCTTTCAACTTCTGCATCAAGGGACACATTTGATTCCGTGCGACTTCATCGTCGCGGCTCAGAGTCACAATCCCATCCCTTTGCACCAGGATATTCTCGTCGCGAATTGCATCGCCCAGGCCGAAGCCCTGATGCGCGGAAAGACCGCCGACGAGGCGCGCGGGGAGCTCGAGCAATCGGGCCTTTCTACGGATCAAGTCACGGCGCTCGTGCCCCACAAGACCTTTGCTGGGAACCGACCGAGCAGCACGTTCATGGCCGAGAAACTCACCCCCAGGGCGCTCGGCCGCCTGGTGGCACTCTACGAGCACAAGATCTTCGTGCAGGGCGTGATCTGGAACATCTACAGCTTCGATCAGTGGGGCGTCGAGCTCGGTAAGCAGCTGGCGCAGGCCATTCTTCCCGAGCTAAGCGGTTCCGAGGGTGAGCACGACGGCTCCACGCGTCAGCTCATCGCGTACTATCGTCGGCACAAGGGCTCCGGGACATGACCACACTCGCGGTCGACATCGGCGGCGGCACCGTCAAGGTACTCGCGCTCGACGACCAGGGCGCGTCCATGACGGAGACCCTGAGTCGGCCGACGCCCGCGCCCGCGGAGCCCGATGCGCTGTTCACCCTGATTCGCGACATGGCTGACACCCTGCCGCCGCATCGCCGGGCCTCGGTTGGGTTTCCGGGCGTAGTGAACAGCGGGGTGGCGCAGAATGCGCCGAATCTGGGCAACGAGCTGTGGCGTGGTGTGCGGATCGACGAACGGCTGACCGGCTTGCTGCAGCGCCCGGTTCGCACAGTCAACGATGCCGACCTCCAGGGTCTCGGTGTCGTCCGGGGGCAGGGTGTGGAGCTCGTGCTGACACTGGGCACCGGAATGGGGACGGCGCTCTTCACCGATGGCGTTTTGGTTCCGAATCTCGAGCTCGGTCATCATCCATTGCGCGACGGCCAGACCTACGAGGACCTCCTGCGCGATAGTGAGCTCAAGCGCATCGGACCCGTGGAATGGACTGCTCGCGTCCTCAACGCGATCGAACAACTCGAGCCGATCTTCAACTACGACACGCTTCACCTGGGCGGTGGGAACGTCCGTCATCTTCGCGCTCAGCTGCCAAGTAAGGCCCGGACCTTCTCGCTGGCCGAAGCGATGCGGGGCGCCATGAAGCTCTGGGACGGCGTCTAGGCGCCGCCGACGAACGGGTTCAATCGGCGCTCCTCGCCAATGGTCGTGCTGGGGCCGTGGCCGCAGATCACGAGGGTTTCGTCTGGAAGTGCGAACAGCTTGCGTTGGATCGAGTCGAGCAGTTGATTCGCGTCCCCACCCCAGAGGTCGGTGCGCCCGACGCTGCGCGCAAACAGCGTGTCTCCTGCGATCACGACAGGCCGATCGTCTTCGACCGTCAAACAGATGCTTCCAGGTGAGTGGCCTGGGGTGTGAATGACGTCGGCTTCGAGCCCGCCCGCCAACACCGTGTCACCGTCGGAGAGGAACCTGTCGATTT
>JAUXFZ010000389.1 GCA_030622585.1 Myxococcales bacterium | reverse complement strand
TGCAGCTTTCACTCTGCAGCTTTCACTCTGCAGCTTTCACTCTGCAGCTTCAACGGCCGCCGAGATGGGGCTTTTCCTGCCGCGGAGTTCTACGGAGACGAGCTTGGAGACCCCGGGCTTTTCCATGGTGACGCCGTAGAGGACATCCGCGAACTCCATGGTGCGCTTGGAGTGCGTGATGATGATGAACTGTGAGCGGTCCGTCATCTGCTGGATGGCCTCGGTGAAGCGGCCGATGTTGGCCTCATCGAGCGGCGCGTCGACCTCGTCGAGCAAGCAGAAGGGGCTCGGCTTGTACTGGAAGATCGCGAAAATCACCGCGACGGCGGTGAGCGCCTTTTCGCCACCGCTCATCAGGTCGAGTGAGCCAAGACGCTTGCCGGGAGGCTGGGCGATGATCTCGACGCCCGTCTCCAACATGTCGTGCGGGTCGGTGAGCCGGAGCTCGGCCTTTCCACCACGGAAGAGCAAGGGGAAGATACGCTTGAAGCGCTCGTTGATGGCGGAAAAAGCCTCGCGGAACAGCGCCCTGCTCTCCTTGTTCATTTGACGAATCGCCTTATCCAGCTTGGTGAGCGCTTCCTCTAGGTCGCGGCGTTGACTGGTGAGGTACTCGTAGCGCTCGGCGTTCTCTTCGTACTCCTCGATCGCGGTGAGGTTGATCTCGCCCATGCGGTCGATCAGGCGCTGCAGCTCCTCGGCGCGCGCGGTGACCTCGGCGTCGGGCACGGGTCGCGCATGGTGGTCACCGATCACGTGCGCCAGCTCCACGCGATGCTTGTCGAGGACCTGCTCGTTGAGATGCTCGAGCGACAAAGTCAGCTCGCGTTCGCGAAGCGTCAGTTGGTTGAGTTCGGTGGACCGCTCGTCGATGCTGGCACGCAACCCCTTGAGCGAGGCCTCCGCCTCCCCGAGCGACGCCTGGGCTTCGTCGTAGCGCGCGCGCTGATTCGAAAGCTCCTCGCGAGCCGCAGCAGCCTGGTGGGCCGTCTCGCTCAGGCGCCCATCGTGCAGGAGAATGCGCCCGGCCGCTTGACCTCGATCGCGATCGGCGATGGCAACGTCGTCGCACAGGCGAACCTCGCGCGCGTTCAGCTCCGAGATGGAACGGTCGAGCTGCGCGAGCACGGAACGCTCGCGGTCGGCACGCTCGCGGGACTGCGTCGCACCAACCTTGACCTCGGTCGCCGCTGCGGCTTGTTGCTCGACGACGCGACGCCTTTCCGCGAGCACGCTCGCGGCGATTCGGGTGGCCTCTTCGGCCTCGGCCACAACCCGCTGCGCATCGCTGAGCTGGCGCTTAGTATTGCCCTCGTCCACATCGATCTGGGATAGGGAGACGCGGCCCTCCGTCTCGGCGTTGGCGATCTCCTGACGCCGCTCTCCGAGGCGCCGTAGCTCCAGGTCGACGACTCGCAGGTCCCGCTCAGCGCCGAGGATCTCCAACTCAGCGTCGTGGGCCTCGACCCTCGTCGAGTCGATGGCCGCCTGTCCTTCGGCGATATTTGCCCGCAGCCGGCCCTGATTCGCGGTGGCGCGTTCGAGCTCGACGCCCTCGGATGCGGCGGCCTCTTGGAGCTCGCGAATCTCGCGCTTCAATCGGAGCAGATGGGCCGCCGATTCGTCCTTGGCACCACCGACGACCGCGCCGTCGCTGAGCAGCGCCTGACCGTCGAGCGTGACCAGCTTACCTTGAAAGCCTTGACGGTGAAGCCGAGCGGCGGTTTCGAGCGTGTCGACGAGCAACACGTCGCACAACAAATACCGTACCCACGCCTCATCGGCGTGCGAGTGGCGCACGAGTGTCAACAGCGGGCCAACGATGCCCACCCCCGTCGGGAACGGCGGCACGATCCGCGCCGGACCGCTCGGCGAACGTGGAAGGAACGTTGCGCGGCCCTTTTCTTCGCGCGCTAGATAGTCGGCGGCTCGTAGCGCCGCGTCCGTGTCGTGCACGAGCAAGTATTCTAGCGAACCACCAAGGGCTGCGCCGAGCGCCCGCGTGTGTTCCGCTGCGCATTCCACGCGATCGGCCACCAGGCCGACCAAGCCTGAACGACCCGCGTCGCCGGACGCATCGGCGTAGCCGCTCATCACCGCTTGCGCGCCGGCACCCACACCTTCGAAGCGTTCGTGGATCTCGTTTAGCGACCGCAGCCTCGAGCTGGTAACGGCAAGTTGCTCGCGGAGCGCGTCGACCGCTTCGTCTGCCTGATGCAACGCATCCTTGCCAACCGACAATGACGTTTCGATCTCCGTCTGACGCTCGGCCGTCGCGGACTTGCCGCTCCGTAGCCCCACCATCCGAGCCTCGAGCTCTCCGCTCTGCTGCGTGAACTCGACCTCGTTTTTCGCGAGTGTCTGTAGCTCTTCCTGCAAGCGTTCGAGACGACCGCGAATGTCTCCGCGTCGCGCACCGTAGCCGTGGAGCACTGCCTCGGCGCCCACCACGCGGGCGTGACCTTCGGCCAGCCGGGAACGCGCATTCTGCAGTGCCGCTTCGGCCTCTTCTGCCGTGTTTTTGCGACTCTGGAGCTCCGCCTCGACCTCTGCGAGAAGCTGCCCCGCCTCGGCTTCGAGCGATTCGAGCTCACTCAGCGAGAGGCGAACGGTGGACACTTCCTGGTCCAACCCATCGCGCTGCTCTTCGAGCTGGTGAAGCTCGCGAGTGGCGAGCTCCTTGCGCTCGAGCAACGCGGCCTGGCGATCCTGTTGTTGACGGATCAAGCCTTCGAGCTGTCGAACCGAATTGTCGAGCTCGTACGCGCGACCTTGTCCCCGCTCGAGCTCGGAACCCATCTGCTGCAGTGCGACACGATCCGCTTCGACCGATGCCTCTTTCGCTACCAACGCGTGACGGCTCGCTTGCACATCTTCGTTGGCCTGCGACAGCAACACGGTGGACGAGCTGATCTGTCCGCGTAGCTCGAGGAAGCGATGCGACGCGACCCATAAATCCAGGTCTCGCATCTCTTTCTTGTAACGCTTGTAGCGCTCGGCCTTCTGCGCTTGCCGCTTGAGCGACGCGAGACTGCGCTCGAGCTCTCCGATGATGTCGGTCACGCGCAGCAGATTCTGACGCGTTTGGTCCATCTTGCGTTCGGCGGCCCGCTTGCTCAGCTTGAACTTGCTGATGCCGGCAGCCTCTTCGATCATCGTTCGGCGATCCTCCGGCTTGGAGGTGACGATGAAGCCAATGCGCCCCTGCTCGATGATCGAGTACGCGCGCTTGCCAACGCCTGTGCCCAAAAACAGGTTGGTGATGTCGAGCAGTCGAACCGGAGTCCGGTTGATTCGGTAGTCGCTGTTGCCCTGGCGATCGAGACGCCGGGTGACTTGAATCTCCGCGTAGTCGCTGTATTCGGGCGGCGCCAGGCCGTCGGTGTTCTCGAACGTGAGGGTCACCTCGGCGAAACCATGGGGTCCGCGCCCCTCTGCCCCGCTGAAGATCACGTCCTCCATGTGCTTGCCTCGGAGACGCGTCGGCGACTGCTCGCCCATGCACCACTTGATGGCGTCGACGATGTTGGATTTGCCACAACCGTTCGGCCCGACGACACAGGTAATGTCGTGGTCGAAGTGGATAGTCGTCTGGTCGACGAAGGATTTGAAGCCAAGGATCTGGAGCTTCTTAATCTTCACGATGCCCCCCAAAGGAGTAGTTGGACGTGGCTATCACTGAACATACGATATTGCAACGGTTTACGCGACCAGAAGCGAGGGTCACTGAGTGACCCCCACTACATATTGT